>CAMCMT010000039.1 GCA_945875915.1 Synechococcus sp. UW140
TCTGGTCTCGGGAAGGTGGTAGTGCTCCGACCAGAGTCACAGACCAGCCCACCCATTCCCCCGCAAGGGCTCTGAGCAACGGACCGTCAGCACCGGCTACGCCGGTGCTGAGCCCAGGGATTTACACCACTTGGCGGGACGCCCCCTGAGAGAAAAGACAAGATCAGCAGCTCGATAACACCTTGGGACCCTTGCTGAGTTGGGCTGAGCTCAGCTTGGAGTTTGGTTTGGTCGGGCCCGTAGGGCCGGGCTGGATCGCTTGGATGGCGAAAAAGGCCAGCTTCTTTGTAGAGAAGCTGGCCTCAGTTACCGCCGTCATTTTAACTGTTGGAGCGGATTCATTGCAATGGATCAGGATGGATCTTGGCGGAGCCCATCCCAGGCCATCAAACAATCGCCAAATTGCTGAGGCTACCCGTGTAGCCGGTGATTTCAACGATCAGGTCCTTTCCCGCCTGGAAGCCCAGCTGGGAATCATTGAGGGCCAGGAAGGTGCGATCTCCGCCCGTGGATCCCACCACGAAGGCGGCAGCGCCATTGGCCAGGAAGGTGTTGCCAAACAGCACCTTGCCGAGATCGTTGGCATTGAGGCTTGTGGCCCTGCCAGCACTTTTAACGGAAGCGGCGGCCCAGCCATCGATGGAATCAACCCCAATGGCCAAATCCGTGATCTGGTCAAAGCCACTCAGCAGCGAATCGCCATAGCCGAACACAAAGGTGTCGGCGCCAGTGCCACCGGTGAGGATGTCCTTGCCGCCCAGGCCCGTGAGAATGTCGTTGCCCCCATTGCCGATCAAGCGATTGGCGCTGCGGTCGCCGGTGATCAGATCGGCGTTTTCAGATCCTTTGACATCGGAGAAGTTTTTGACCGTGAGGGCGGCGGTGCCGATAAAGGGCAGGCCCGTGATCGTTAGATTCTGATTGGAGAGATTCACGTTGAGGGCTGCCGTTGCCCCCGTGGAACCGTCAATCGTGTTCACCGCACCCTTGGTGCCGACGATGGTTTCGACGGAAAAATCAGCGATCGTGTCCACCGAGCCATCGGCCTTGATGATCGTGCCCCCCCGCACGAGCGTCACCCCACCGGCGAGGGCTTCATAGCTGAGGGTGTCGGCGCCTGCGCCGCCCCGGTAGACATCGGTGCCGCTCGATCCGAGCAAGAGATCGTCGCCGCCGCCGCCGGAGATGGTGTCGTTCCCGCCAGCGCCGTTGAGGGTGTTGGCCTTGGCGTCGCCAAGGATCACGTCATTGTTCTCGGAGCCATTGACATTGCTGAAGTTGATGACCGTCAGCTTGGCGCTGCCAATCACGGGCAGCCCGGTAATTTCAAGGGAATTGGTTGAGAGATCCACGTTGATAGCTGCGGTTGTGCCGCCGCTGCCGTCAATTGTGTTGATGCGATTGACATTGCCCTTGATCACTTCAATATCAAAGGCGGCGATGCTGTCAACGCCAAGGCCCCCGGATTTTGTGATCACCCCGCCCCTGGAGAAGGTGATGTCAGCATTTAGCCCTGAATAGTCCAGGGTGTCGATGCCTGAGCCACCGCCCATGCTGTCATTGCCGGCAGAGCCATTGATGAGGTCAGCACCGGCGCCGGCCAAGTAGACGTTATTGTCCCTGTTCCCGTAGAGAATGTCTGCGCCCCCGGTGCCGATCAAATTAAGTAGCGGGGTTCTTGTGGTGGAGATTGGTTCAACAATCGGCAGGGCCTTCAGGGGCTCAATCACAGGGGGTAGGACTACGGAAGCCATGGTGGGTCGGTGGAGACCAGGCAAACGTAGCGGCATGGTTTGCCCCAGATGCGCATGGAATGTGCATCAATGGCGCCCAGTTGTGACCAGATGTGCTTCAGCCCGAGCGGACGCCTCCCGCTAGGGGAGTTCCACGCCCAATCAGCGATCCACCGAGCCCATGATCACGTCGATCGAGCCCAGGATTGCCATGATGTCGGCCACCTTGGCCCCCTTAAGGATGTGGGGCAGGATCTGGAGGTTGTTGAGATCGGCGGCGCGAATCTTGAAGCGCCAGGGGGTGACGTCGTCGTTGCCCTGGATGAACACACCGATTTCGCCCTTGCCCGATTCCAACCGGGTGTAGAGCTCGCCCGAGGGAATCTTGAAGGTGGGCGCCACCTTCTTGGCCACGATTTGGTAATCGAAGCCATACCACTCGCTTTTCTTACCCTCGGCCTGGCGACGGGCCTCCAGGTTTTCGGTGGGGCCGCCGGGGATCATTTTGATCGCCTGACGCAGGATCTTGAGCGACTGGCGCATTTCCTCAATCCGCACCCGGTAGCGGGCGTAGCAATCGCCCTCCTTTTGCCAGGCCACATCCCATTCGAAGTCGTCGTAGCACTCGTAGTGGTCCACCTTGCGCAGGTCCCAGGGCACGCCCGAGGCCCGCAGCATCGGCCCCGACAGGCTCCAGTTGATCGCCATCTCGCGGCTGATCACGCCTAGGCCCTCGATGCGTTTGCGGAAGATCGGGTTGTTGGTGATCAGTTTTTCGTATTCATCGATCTTGGGGCCAAACCAGTTGCAGAAGTCTTCGCACTTCTCCAGCCAGCCCCAGGGCAGGTCGGCGGCCACGCCGCCAATGCGGAAATAGTTGTTGTTGATCAGGCGCTGGCCAGTGGCCGCTTCCCAGAGGTCATAGATCATCTCCCGCTCGCGGAAGATATAGAAGAAGGGGGTCTGGGCGCCCACGTCGGCCAGGAAGGGGCCAAGCCAAAGCAGGTGGTTGGCGATGCGGTTGAGTTCCAGCATCAGCACGCGGATGTAGCTGGCCCGCTTCGGCACCGGCACATTGGCCAGCCGTTCGGGCGCATTCACCACGATCGCCTCATAGAACATGCCCGCCGCATAGTCCATGCGACTCACGTAGGGCACGAACATCACATTGGTGCGGTTCTCGGCAATTTTTTCCATGCCGCGGTGCAGGTAGCCGATCACCGGCTCGCAATCGACCACGTCCTCGCCATCGAGGGTCACCACCAGCCGCAACACCCCGTGCATCGAGGGGTGGTGGGGGCCGAAGTTGACCACCATCGGCTCCGTGCGCGTCTCCAGCTGCGTCATGGGACCGGGGTCTAAGGGGCGAATGCTGGGATCTTAGGAAGGAAGCCACGCCGAGGCCCCCCTTGTCTTCCGATGGCTTGACCGCTGAGCGCTTTGAGCACGTGCCGGTGTTGGTGCAGCCGGTGCTCGACGCTTTCGCGGCCCTGCCCGCCAGAACTGGTCTGCTGATTGATTGCACCCTGGGCGGCGGCGGCCACAGCGCCCTGCTGCTGGAGGCCCATCCCCAGCTGCGCCTGGTGGGCCTGGACCAGGACCCCAGTGCCCGGGCCGCCGCCGCCGAGCGCCTGGCGCCCTTCGGCGACCGGGCCGTGGTCGTGGCCACCAACTTTGCCGACTACCGCCCGAGCGAGTCCGCCGTGGCCGTGTTGGCGGACCTGGGTGTCAGTAGCCCCCAGCTGGATGGGGCCGCCCGGGGCTTCAGCTTCCGCGCCGATGGCCCCCTCGACATGCGCATGAACACCGAGCGGGGCGAAACGGCGGCTGAGCTGATCGAGCGTCTGGGTGAAACCGAGCTGGCCGATCTCATCTATGCCAATGGCGAAGAACGGCTCTCGCGCCGCATCGCCCGCAAGATCAAGCAGCACCTGGCCGAGAACGGCCCCTTCAGCGGCACCGCCGCCCTCGCCTACCTCGTTGCCGGCTGCTACCCACCCCCGGCCCGGCGCGGTCGCATCCATCCGGCCACCCGCACCTTCCAGGCCCTGCGCATCGCCGTGAACGACGAGCTGGGGGCGCTCGATCGCCTGCTGCTGCAGGCGCCTGATTGGCTGGAGAGCGGCGGCCTGCTCGCCGTGATCAGCTTCCACTCGCTCGAAGATCGCCGCGTCAAAACCGCCTTTGTCAGTGACGACCGCCTGCAGCGGGTCACCCGCAAACCCCTGATCGCCAGCGAGGCCGAGGCCGAGGCCAACCCCCGTAGCCGTTCGGCCAAGTTGCGCGTCGCCCAGCGGCGTTAGGGCTGGCGATCGCGAAGCGCTGCGACCCGGCCATCGGCCTAGGGGCTGATCAGGTCTGGGGTTTGATCAACCCCAGCCGATCCTCGGCCCCGAAGAGTTGGCGGTAGGCGGCCAGGTTGATGCAACACACCACCGGGGCGAGGGCAATCGACAGGGCATTGCCGCTGGCGCCACTGCTCACCACGATCACGGTCACCAGCAGACCCTGCAGGGCCCATATCCGCCACCATTGGCCGTGCACCCCCTTGATGCCGCTGCGCAGCGTTACGAGCGGTTTGGCGCTTCTAAACAGGCACAGGGGGTTGAGAAAGGTTTGGGTAATCCCGAACCACCCGCCAAATACCAGGGCCAGGAGGCCGATCGGCCACCAGAGCGCCGGACCCAGCCCAAGGGAACTCAGGCCCCAGCCGACCAGGCCCAGGGGGACCAGCCCGACCAGCAGCAGGAGCTGGGAAGCGGTCCAGGCCAGGATCAAGCGGTTGATGGCGGCCCCATCCCAGCGAATCAGGTCGGCGAAACGGGGCCTGTGGCCCTCCAGGGCCAGCCAGGCGCCGCGGCAAAAGCCCACGCTGGTCACCAGCGTCACCAGCCCAAGGAGCAGCACTCCCACCAGGACAGCTCCCAGGCTGACCAGCATCACGATCAGGCGCGGCAGGGTTGCTGCCGCTAGGTCGCTGGCCTCGGGAACCAGCATCAGGGCCGCCACCCCCAGGCCCATCAGCAGTGCACTGGCCCCCATGGCTAGGGAACTCAGAATCGAGAAGATCAGGAAGGGCCCGGGGGCCAGGCCAAAGGCAATCCAGCCCTCGCGGCAGGCTTGGAAGACCCGTAAGCGTCCCGAACGGATTGGTGTGGGCACCATGCTGGGCGAAGCAATGGCTCCAGGCTAAGGATGGCCATGGTTTCCGTCCTGTTCACGCCCCTGGCGCCAGGACCAGCCCAGATCAGGCCCTGATCCGTTGAATCAGGATTGGGGTTTGATGAGCCCCAACCGATCGTCCGCCCCGAAGACTTGGCGGTAGGCAGCCAGCCTGTAGAAGTAATCCCACGGGTTAAAAAAGTTTCTGAAACCCAATAAAGCGTTGCTTATGGGCCGATTAGAGTAGTCAATCAGAGAGGACAACTTCTCCTTCTTGACGATCTGCATGCTGCTGCGCATCGCGATAAAAGGCTTTGCTTTCTGGAATAGGCAAAGGAGGCTGAAAAGGAATTGGTTGTGCCCAAACCAGAGAAGCCAAGCCCAGGCCAATAGGCCGATTGGCCACCAGATCATTGGCCCAATCCCCATGGAACGCAGGCCATGACCGACCAGGGTCGCCAGGCCCAAGGGGGGCGCAAGCACGAGCTGATAGGCGCTCCAGGCCAGGAAAAGACGCTTGATCGCGGCCCCATCCCAGCGGATCAGGTCAGCGAAACGGGGCTGTTGGCCCTCCATGACCATCCAGGCGCCGCGGTAAAGGCCCACAGTGGCTACGAGTGACACTAGCTCTACTCCCGCCAGCCCTACCACCCCAGCCCAATGCTGGGCCAGTATGTTGATCCAATGCGGCAAAAATCCAAAAAAGATGTCGTTTGTAAATGGAAATAGTCCAGGGGCTAACAGCGGGAACAACCCCCAGACTATGAATATTGAGTGAAAAGTTATGTACGCCAGATTGCACGCCCAGGAGAAGGTCCAGAAGGTCGAAGGGTACCGGTCAAAGGCGATCGAGCTCTCTGACAAGCACTTCTCTCGGAAGTGCCTCTGGCCAGATGACTTTAGGGCCATGCTGATGAAGTCAGGGATTTGAGTGTAGGGATAGCCATGGTTCTTGTTCTGTTTATTCCCCTGTCGCCATGACCACCACCGACCTGCTCTGGTGGGCTGCCCTGGTGGTGCAGCTGCTGGCCATTCCCGGCACCCTGTTGCCGGTTTTGCCGGGGCTGGTGCTGTTGCCCCTGGGGGCCCTGCTCTGGTGTTGGGCGGTGGGGTTTGGCGTGGCTTGGCCCGTGCTGCTGCTGGCGGTGGTGCTGTTGCTGTTGGGCTGGGGGGCGGAGGCGTTGGGGGTAGTGCTCGGGGCGGCGCGGCTCCAGGCCAGCCGCTGGGCCTACGGGGGCGCTGCCCTGGGGTTGCTGTTTGGCGTTCTTGGCCTCTTGCCGGCCTTGCCCGTGGGCGGTCCGCTGCTGGGCGCCCTAGTGGGGCCCTTGCTGGGTGCCGCTTTGGGGGAGCTGGTGGCGGAGCTGGGGCCCGGGAGGCGAAATGCTCCAGGGCACCTGGACCCGGCCCCCGGTCGTGGCGCCCTGGCGATTCTGGGCCGCTCGCTGAAGGTGGGGCTGGCGGTGGTGAGCGGCATGCTCGTGAGTCGCCTGGCCCAGATGCTGCTGGCCGTGGTGGGGGTGGTGGGGTTTGTGGCCCTCAGCCTCTGGGGCCCCGCAGCTGGCTGAGCGCCTCAGCCACCGCTTCGATGGCCTGCCCGATCTCGGCGGCCGTGGTGGCGCGGCCCAGGCCAAAGCGGATCGCGGCGGCGGCCTCCAGGCGGCTGAGCCCCAGGGCGGCGAGCACATGGGAGGGTTCGCCGCTGCTGCAGGCCGAGCCGCCGCTCACCGCCAGCTGGCGGCGCAGGGCCCGGTGCAAGGCGCCGCCCTCCACCCCTGCCACGCAAACGTTCAGGTTGTGGGCCAGCCGGGGCGCGGCGGCCCCATTGCGGCGGATGCCGCCCAGGGTCTCCAGCCCCTGCCAGAGCTGATCGCGCAGGGCCCCGAGCCGCTGCTCCCGCTCCAGGCGGTCGGCTTGGGCCAGGTTCAGGGCGGCGGCCAGGCCCACAATCAAGGGCACGGGCAGGGTGCCGGCCCGCAGGCCCCCCTGCTGGCCGCCGCCATGGAGCTGGGGGGCGAGCGTGAGGGGCCGGCTGATCGCCAGGGCACCGATGCCCTTGGGTCCATAGAACTTGTGGCCGCTGAGGCTGAGCAGGTCGATGCCCAGCTCGGCGGGGTTGAGGGCAATGTGGCCCACGGCCTGGGCCCCGTCGCAGTGGAAGGGGATTCCCCGCTGGCGGCAGAGGGAGCCGATCGCGGCCAGGGGCTGGAGAACGCCGATTTCGTTGTTGGCGGCCATCACGCTCACCACCAGGGTCTCGGGGCCCAGGGCCGCTTCGAGCTGGTCCAGATCCACCAGGCCATCGCCGCCCACCGGCAGTTCGCTGAGCCGAAAGCCATGGCGGGCCAGGTAGCGCAGGGGATCGAGCACGGCCCGGTGTTCGGTGGCCAGGGTCACGAGCTGGCGCCGGCGGCCTCCTGCCGCCAGTTCGGCCTCGGCAAGGCCCTTGAGGGCCAGGTTGTTGGCCTCGGTGGCACCGCTGGTGAAGATCACTTGGGCGGCTGCTGGGTCGTTTCCGGCCAGGCCCAGGTGCCCTAGGACCTGGGTCCGGGCCTGGTCCACGGCCGCGGCGGCCAGCAGGCCGGGCCGGTGTAGGCGGCTGGCCGGGTTGGCGAATTGCTCCGTCCACCAGGGGACCATGGCGTCCACGACGGCCGGATCACAGGGGGTGGTGGCTTGGTGGTCGAGGTAGGCGAGCATGGACCCATGTTGACAAGGGCGTTCTGCGATGGCTGGTGATCCCCTTTCGGGCCTACCGCTGGCGCTGGCCGCTGCCCCGGGGCGTTGCCTCGGTCTTGCCTGGGCGGCGGGGCTGGCGTTGGCGGGCTGGTGGGCGCCCCTCCCCGCCGGCGCCGACCAGGGCGACATGGTCAACCCGATTGATGCCCGCCCCCCCGGCCTGGTGGTGCTGTGGGAGCGGCCCGGCCGTGGTGGTCAGGAGGCCGTTGGCGTCTATGCCGTCAGCAAGGACGCCAACGACCCCGAGGTGCGCCAAATCAAGGTCTGGCTGGAACTGCCCAACAACCTGCGGGTGCGCCAAGAAACGATCCGCTGCTCCCCATCCCAACCGATGCGAATGAGCAGCAACGGCCGCGAATTCATCCTGCGCGAGCTCAACCCCGGCGGCACGATCACCAGTGCCAACCGACTCGATCACCAGATCTGGTGGGCCGCCTGCTACCCGGAGCAGGCCGGTAAGGATCCCGCTGGCCTGGCGGCCCTGGCCCTCAAGCTGGGCTACTCGGGCCACCTGCTGGAGCGCGAACAGGTTTTGCCGGGAAACACTCGATAGATTTCGGCCACCGGTCCTTTCACCCCCCGCGGGTCCATGCCCCCAGAGCCCGCCCATCCCCCAGCTCCCGGATCCGCCGCTGCTGAAGCCACCCCGGAGCCGGCAACGCCGGCCGAAGCGCCCAAGCCAGCGCCGGCACGCCTGCTGCTGGTCGACGACGAACCCGGCCTGCGCACGGCCGTGCAGGCCTACCTCGAAGACGAGGGCTTTGATGTCACCACGGCCGTCGATGGCCTCGATGGCTGGGAGAAGGCCCAGGCCCTGTTGCCCGACCTGGTGCTCAGCGACGTGATGATGCCGCGCCTCGATGGCTACGGCCTGCTCAAGCGCCTGCGGGCCGATGAGCGCCTCGGCGGCACGCCGGTGATCTTCCTCACCGCCAAGGGCATGACGGCCGATCGGATCGAAGGCTTCCAGGCCGGCGTCGACGACTACATCCCCAAGCCCTTCGACCCCGATGAGCTGGTGGCCCGGGTGCGCAACGTCGTGCGCCGCCAGGAGCGCCTGCTGGCCGAGGCAGCCCGCTACGCCGACGCCGACATCGGCCAGATGGCTAAACAGATCACCGAGATCCGTTCCCTGCTGCAAACCGGTGGCCCTAAGAAGGCGGCCGGCCCGGTGCGCCACGACTTCACCCCTCGGGAGGCCTCGGTGCTGCAACTGGTGGCCGAGGGCTTGATGAACAAGGAGATCGCCCGGCGCCTGGAAACCTCGATCCGCAACGTCGAGAAATATGTGAGCCGCCTATTCACCAAAACCGGCACCTCCAGCCGCACCGAATTGGTGCGCTACGCCCTCGAAAACGGCCTGGTTGAGTAATTCCGAGCCCCGGCCCGATCCCGCCGCTCCAGGCTGGCTCCAACCAGCCTTTAACCAGGGCTGGACCTACCGCGACCGCCCCGGCCCCGGCCTGGCCAGCGGCACCAGCGTCGCTGGCTATTACGCCAGCCGCTACGGCCATTCCGGCCTGGGGGTGTGGCTGGCGCGGATCGCGGCCGGGGAGGTGCTGTGCAACGGCGAGGAGCTCCTGGCCGATGGGCCGTTCGCAGCCTCTGATCGGCTGGCCTGGCAGCGGCCCCCCTGGCAGGAGGCCGCCGTGCCGGACCTGCCCGGCCCCCTCTTCGATGACGGCGACCTGCTGGTGATTGATAAGCCCAGCGGCCTGCCCGTGCTGCCGGCCGGGGGCTGGCTGGAGCACACCGTGCTGCGCCTGCTGGAGCGGCGTCACCGGGGCGACCCCGCCGGCCGGCCCCGGCCCGTGCACCGGCTCGGCCGCTTCACCTCCGGTTTGTTGGTGTGCGCTCGCCAGCCCCAGACCCGGGCCTGGCTGAGCGCCCGGCTTAGGGAGAGCACGGCCCAGGATCCCAGCCAGGCCGCGCCGCTGCTGGGCAAAGGCTGCCGCAAGCTTTACCGCGCCCTAGTGGTGCCCCGGGTGCTGGCGCTGCAACCGGGCGAGTCACGCCTGATCGAGGTGCCGATTGGCTTGCGCGCCCATCCCCAGCTCGGCCAACTCTGGTGCGCCGCCGAGGGTTTCGCTCCGGCAGATCAATCCGCTCCGGTAGACCGCTCCGCCCGCAGCACCCTCACCCTGCTGGAGCGGGGCCGCCAGGCCGATCTGGTGCAGGTGGCCATCGCCAGCGGCCGCCCCCACCAGATCCGCATCCATTGCGCCGCCCTGGGGGCGCCCCTGCTCGGCGACCCCCTCTACGCCCCCGGCGGCCAGGCCATCCCAGGCGCCTTGCCCGGCGACGGCGGCTACCAGCTGCAGGCCTGGCGCCTGGAGCTGGAGCGCCCTGGGGGTGGCCAGCTAGCGCTGGAGGCCCCCAGGGCGCTGGGGTTGGTCAATGATGCTGCGTGAGGGCACAACGTTCGCCCAGGGTCCTGAATGGTCGGCCAGTTCTTACTCAGTCGTTCCCCAACCGCTGTGGATTCCTCCCTGTCCATTGCCGCTTTGTTCCCCGCCAGCACCTGCCATGTGACGACTGAGAATGGGGGCCTGCTTAAACTATTTGGCAACTTCCTGGCAATGGCTGTGGTCCTGTCCCTGCTGACAGGCAAGACGTACTACCGGCGGCTGATTTCTAAGAATGAAGAGCCCTTTAACTTTTGGTTTACGGTGGGATGTTTGCTTGTGTTGGCGGTTTTTGTTCTCGGCATGCTTTATGCCTGCCCCCAGCTTTGATTGGGGCTTAGATCGTATAGTCGCCGCCAGCTGCGGGCATGGTTCAGCGTGGAATTGCTGGGGCGCTGATCGCTTCATTTGTTCCCGCCAACACCCCTGTCTTTGGGCGAACCGAGATAGGCTTTGGCTCCTTAACTAGGGCTCTCGATTTGGCCCTTACCCAATCCTGTGATCACCAGGGCCCTTGCTGTTGGCCTTAGCTTCGCGCTGGGGGTTCACTACCTGACCTGGCGGATTGGCAGCAGTTTGAATCTCAGTTCAAGGGCTGCCGCGGCCCTGAGCCTGCTGATGCTGGCGGCGGAGCTGTTGCTGCTGGCCAGCGCGTTTTTACAGCTGCTGTTCAGTGTCCTACCGGGGCCCGATGCCGACGCCGAGATCCAGGCCGCGGCAGGGGCCCTGGCGGCTGATCGGCGGCGCGATCCAGGGTCGCTGCCCCGGGTTGCCGTGCTGGTGCCCAGTTGCGGCGAGCCCCTGGAGGTGGTGGAGCGCTGCCTGCGCGGCTGCCTAGATCTGGACTATCCAAATTTTGAAGTGTGGCTTCTTGATGATGGGGCCAGGCCTGAGTTGGAGCGCTTGGGCGCCCAGCTGGGGTGCCGTTATCAGGCCCGCCCCCAGAGAATCCATGCCAAGGCCGGCAACCTCAACGCGGCCTTACCCAAGCTTCAAGCGGAGTTGCTGGCGGTCTTTGATGCCGATGTGGTGCCTTCGAGAACGTTCCTGAATCGCACGGTCGGTCTGTTCCGGGATCCGCATGTTGGCTTTGTGCAGACACCCCAGACCTACATGAATGCCGATCCGGTGATGCGCAACCTGCGCTTGGAACGCTGGTTGCTGCCCGATGAAGAAAGTTTCTATCGCTGGATTCAGCCGAATCGTCAACGGCTGGGGGCGGTGGTCTGTGCCGGCACGTCGTTTGTGATGCGTCTGTCCAGTTTGCGCCAGGTGGGAGGCTTTGAAACCCAAACGGCCTCAGAGGATCTGGCCACCGGGATACGCCTGGTTGCCGCGGGCTATCGGGGCCTGTATCTGCCGGAGAAGTTGAGTGCCGGCTTGGCTCCCTTCACCCTCCAAGCGATGGCCCGGCAGCGCAGTCGTTGGGCCAGTGGCACGATCCAAACCCTGCGCACCGGCGCCAATCCGCTCACGATTGCGGGGCTGACTCCGATCCAGCGTTTGGCCTATGGCGAAGGCATTCTCCATTGGGCGATGGTGCTGCCCCAGCTGGTGCTGCTGCTGGCGCCGATCAGTATGGGAATCTTCGGGATTGTGCCCTACAGGGTGGACTCCCAGGGGTTGTTGACTGCGGCCTTCCCCTTCTTCCTCAGCCAACTGCTGCTCTTGCCTTGGTTGAGTGGCCGCTCCCGCGCTGCCCTGATGCCGGAGCTCTACCGCTGGGTGTTTGTGTTGCCCTTGGCGGCCAGCGTGGTGATGACCCTGCTGGGCCGGCCCCAGGGTTTTCAGGTCACCCCCAAAAGTATGCCAACCGCTGCGAAAGTTGGACCTTCAAAGCGTTTGCTGCTCCCCTTACTGATCCTGCTCGGCATTCAGCTGCTCAGCCAGGTGAACCTCACGATCCAGCACGGATCGTTCTCAGGACCGGCTGCCGGAGGCGCGTTGCAGGTGACCTTGCTCTGGGGATGGATTAACAGCTTGCTCTTGCTGGCGGCGATTCGACTCTGCTGGGACCGCAAGCGATTTAGTACCACACCCTGGTTCACGCTCCAGCTACAGGCCAGCTTGAGCCAGCCCGGCCCCAGCGGGCATGGCCAAGGGCCGAAGTCCGCCGTCCGGATCCACAGCATCAGCGAGACCGGCTGTGAATTACAACTCTGCGAACAGGTCCTGGGGGCGCTGGCCAGTTCTGGAGAGCTGCTGGAGCTTGCGCTCCCAAATGGGGGCCTAGCTGGCGAGTGGCCTGTCCAGCTGGTTCGCACGCAAAAACGCCCAGGTGGCCTATTGATCGGTTTGGCTTGGGGGACGCTCGATCACCGTCAGCGGGAGCAATTGCAACGGTTTCTCTATCGGCGCGCCAATCTCTGGCCCCTGCGGCGGGCCCCCTTCGATGGCTTATCCCTACTGGCGCTCGGCCGGCGCTTGCTGCAACGGCCAGGGCCTGATGATTGGTTCCAGCGCAGCCAACTCCCCGTTAACGGTGAGGGTGCTGCAGGCCCATGACCATGCCGGGGCAGATGGGTGGGGGGGCCTGTCGCGGGCTGGCAGGACTTGGACCCAGGTTTGGCGTGGTTGAGTCGAAGGCCCTGGGGGGTATCCCAGAATGACCTTTCCCAATCCCGCTCTTCTGAAACCATTAATCCCCAGGCGCCGCCGTCGCCGCTCCTGGCTGCGTTGGCTGCGGCGGCGCCTGCTTTGGCTGTGGCATCAGGAGGGCAGCCCGGGCCAGCGGGCCCGGGGCCTGGCGGCGGGGGTGTTCACCGGCTGCTATCCCTTCTTTGGCTTGCAGATCGTGTTGGGGGTGGGCTTGGCCAGCCTGGTGCGCGGCAACCATCTCTTGGCCATGGTTGGCACCTGGATCAGCAATCCCCTCACCTCCTTACCGCTCTATTGGTTCAACTACCAGGTTGGTTGCGCTTTGCTGGGAGCTGGCCCGGCCTTCCCCTCCCTGGACCAGTTGAAGGACGGTGAACTCCTGAACTTGGGGGCCAGCTTCACAGGCCGGCTGATGGTGGGCTCCACCTTGGTGGGTCTAGTCAGTGCCCTGCTGCTCGGAGGGCTCTATTGGTTGCTGTTGTTGCGCAGGAGCCCGCGGGCCCGGGCTTGAAGTCAGCCTCGGGTCTGACCAATCCACCCGACCTAAGCCTGCTCTTGAGGCTGCAGGCCCCCCTTGGCTGGGTGGACTGATCGCCTTTGCCCCGGTTGCCGGGCTGGGCAATCTGCTCTCGGTAGCCCTTGTGATGGTCACGCGCACGGTGCACCCACCTGGAGCTTCCTGCTGTTTCTCGCCTTGGTTGCTGCCCAGATCCGCAGCCGGCCGCCAGATGGGACAGACTCTTAGCAATCCGTTACAAAAACCATGACGGTCGGTCAGCTTTTTCTCGCCACCCTCTCCAGTGGGGTGATCACCCCGTCGGAGCTGTCGTGGCTTACGGCCCAGCAGGACCGCTTTACGCGGCTGGAGGAGGCCACGGCCCTGCGGCTCGGGCGCCTGCTCGACCAGGGCGCCATCCAGCTGGGCTGCCGCCTTTCGCCCATCAAGCTCCACCACGACGCCGTGCGGGACGGCTGGATCGAACCTTTGGGTCGCCGCCGCCATCGCCGCCCGACCTAGGAGCCTTCACAACCTGTTACAATAAGTTCAGTTAAATTCTTCCCATGGCTGCTGACACCTCCCGCTTCGGTTTTGTCGCCTTCGCTGAAACCTGGAATGGCCGCCTCGCCATGCTCGGCTTTGTGATCGGCCTCGGCACCGAACTTCTCACCGGCCAAGGCATCTTGACCCAGATCGGCCTCGGCTGATTGTTAAGCCCTTAAGGGCTGGATGCATTGGCCCGGGCAGCATGGCTGCTCGGGCTTTTTGCTGTTCTTGCTGCGAAGCTAGCCTGGTCTTCTTAGGGGAATTTTTTTAATGCTAAAAAACCCTTGATTAAGCTTGGGTTAGCTTAATCAAGGGGTTAATCTTGTAGCCGATTTGATCTAATACTTTACGTGTTGCTGGCGGATGGTTGGCGATCTCCCTTGGGCGGTGCTTGCGTTAGGAAGCCTGTTGGTAGAGCGCTTCTAGCCGTTCCCGGCTGAGATCGACGTAGAGCACTGCTTCGCCGGGCTCGGGTGCCTCAGGATGGCGAACCCCGCGGCTGCCTTGGGGCCGGACTCCTGGGGCTGGGGTGCCCCGGCGCAGGTTTTGGGTCATCAGCGCAAAGGCTCCGCCGCCGATCACTGCGAAGCAGATCAGATAGGCGCCAACCAAAATGTTTTCCACGGTCCAAGAAGCTTTTTGCCAGCCTAGTGTGACGAAACGTTAAGTGTGGTGGCGGGTCCGGGGCGGATGGAGAAAGTGCTAGTCCCAAGCCCCCCCCTCTCTGGGCCTGGCGGGGCCCCCTCGGGACAGGACACTGCCGCGGCAGCCGGTTTCACCATCGCCTTCTGCCTGGAGGGGCAGCTACGCCTGGATGACCAGCCCGCCCTGCACGAGGCCGTGGCCCTAGCCCGCCGTCAGCCCGGCAGCCGCCTGGTCGTGTTGGCCACCCGGCCCAAGGACCAGCGCCTGCGCGGACCCCACCAGCGCCGCATCGAGGCCCAGGCCCTGGCGTCGTTGCGCTCGCGCCTGGCGGCCTGGGGCATTCCCCTGCTGGCCTTCCCCCAACAGACCACCGCCGCCGCCCTGGACGAGATCCGCCTGCTGCTTGCCCCGGATCGGCTGTTCCAGGCCCAGCAGAGCCGGCTGTTTGGTGGCTGGCCGGTTGCCCCTGAGCGCTTCCCCCTGGTGTTCAGCGACTTTCGCCGCAACCTGGAGCGCTCGCCCGAAGCCCCCTTGCCCCCGCCCGATTTCACGGGCCTGGGCTGGACTGCAGCGGACTGGCCCGAGGTCTGGCCCCGGGAGTGGCTCCAGTCGCCTGATCCAGCTCCAGTCGCCGATCCCCAGGGAGATCCCTACCGCGATCCCCAAAGCGATCCCCGCAGCGCCTTCCCCTTCCGGGGCGATGGGCCCACGGCCCTGGCCCGGCTCCAGCACTTCTGTGGCGGCTCCGATGGCCTGCGCCACTACAAGGCCCGCCGCAACGGCCTGGTGGGAACGGAGTTCTCCTCGAAGCTCTCGCCCTTTTTGGCCCTGGGGTCGCTGTCCGTGCGCCGTATTTGGCAGGTGGTGCTCGAGTACCAGGCCCGCCAGGGCGTCGATGAAGGCTCCGAGTGGCTGAAGCAGGAGCTGCTCTGGCGCGAGTTCTTCCTTTGGTCGGAGCAGCGCCACGGCGCCGCCTTCCATGGCGCCACCGGCCTGCAAAACCGCCAGCCGGCCTGGATCGAGAACCGGGAGCTGTTCGAGCGTTGGTGCCGCGCCGATGGCGGCCATCCCCTGATCGATGCCCAGCTGCGCGAACTGCTCGCCACGGGCTACCTGTCCAACCGGGGCCGCCAGTGGGTGGCCTCCCACTTCATCAACAGCCTGCAGCTGCCCTGGATCTGGGGCGCCCGCTTCTTTGAGTGGTGGTTGATTGATGCCGAGCCGGCCCTGAACACGGGCAACTGGGCCTACCTGGCCGGGGTGGGTTCCGACCCCCGCAGCTTTGGGGGCTCGCCCCGCCGCTTCGACCTCGAACGCCAGGTTGGTCTCTACGACCCCGGGCAAACCCACCGCCAGCGCTGGTCCTGAGCCCATGAGCCCCACCCCATGACCCCCACCCTGATCCTGGGCGACCAGCTGCACCAGGGCTGGATCAGCCCCTCGCCCCTGCAGTTGGCGGCCGGCGCTGTCGTGGTGATGGTCGAAGACCTGGCCGTGGCCTCCGCCTACCGCTACCACCAGCTGCGGCTGCTGCACACCTTCGTGGCCATGCGCAGCTTCCGCGATGCCCTGGTGGCCCATGGCGTGACCGTGCGCTATTTCGAGCTGCCCGATTCGGTTGATTACTCCTTCTGGCAGCGGCTGGCTTCCGAACTGGCGGGCCAGGGGGAGTTGCGGGTGGCGGAGATTGCCGATCGCCGTTTTGGGGCCCGGCTGCAGCGCTTCTGCCAGGAGCAGGCGGTGGCCTTAACGGTGCTGCCGTCGCCCGCCTTCCTGGAATCGGTGGCCGAGAGCCGGGTCTGGTTTGAAGGGCGGCGCCGGCCGCTGATGAAGAGCTTCTACGAGCGCCAGCGCCGCCGGCTCGGCCTCTTGCTGGAGGCCGATGGCACCCCCACGGGCGGCCGCTGGAGTTTTGATGCCGAGAACCGGCGCCGCCTGCCCAAGGGCTACCTGCAGCCGCCCTTGCCGCCGGTGCCCACCAGCCCCCACGAGCCGGCGGTGCGCGCCCTGATCGGCCGCCACTTCGCCAGCCACCCGGGCGAATTGGGGTCCCTCTGGATTCCCTACGACCACCCCCAGGCCCAGGCCTGGCTAGGGAGCTTCCTGGAGGAGCGGCTGGCCGGTTTTGGCCCCTACGAAGACGCCCTCAGCCAGAGCCACGACACCCTCCACCATTCCCTGCTCTCGCCCCTGCTCAACATCGGTCTGTTGACGCCGGCCGCCGTGATTGAGGCCTGCCTGGCCCAGGTCGCCAGCTGCCAGGCCAGCGCCGAGCCGCTGCCGATTGCGTCGCTGGAGGGTTTCCTGCGCCAGGTGATTGGCTGGCGCGAGTTTGTGCGCGGCATCGATCGGGTCCACGGTGAGCGCCAGGCCAGCTCAAATTTTTGGCACCACCAGCGCCGGCTGGCCCCCTGCTGGCACGACGGCAGCACCGGCCTGCCGCCGCTCGATCAGGCAATCCGGCGGGTGAACCGGCTCGGCTACAACCACCACATCGAGCGCCTGATGGTGCTCAGCAGCCTGATGTTGCTCTGTGAGATCCACCCGGGCGAGGTGCACCGCTGGTTCATGGAGCGCTACCTCGATTCCCATGAGTGGGTGATGGGCCCCAATGTTTATGGCATGGGCCAGATGAGTGACGGCGGCATCTTTGCCACCAAGCCCTACATCTGCGGCTCCAATTACATCCTCAAGATGGGAGACCACAAAAAGGGGCCTTGGTGTGAAATCTGGGATGGGCTCTACTGGCGCTTCATCGAACGCAACCGGCCCTTTTTTCAGGCCAATCCGCGCCTCTCGATGATGGTGCACCTCCTGGATCGCATCGAACCGGATCGCCGCCAGCGGCTCCATCGCGCCGCCGATGCCTTCCTCAGCCGCGCCACCCTGGTGGCGCCCTGAGTTCCGCCTTGCCCGTGCCCGCCCCCACCGACAGGGATTCCGCCAACCAGGATTTCGCTGAGAACGCTGTCGCTGAAGGCGATGGCGCTAAAGGCTCGCCCGCGGCTGGGGCGGCCCAGGCCCTGCCGGCCTTGCTGGAGCGTCTCGCTGCGGTGGAGGGCATGGGCCCGGGCCGGCGGCGGCTGGTGGTGCTGCTGCCCCAGCTGGGTGATTTCGACAGCCTCGAATACGCCCAGGCCCTGGCCAGCGCCCTGCCCCAGCTGGAGGCTGCCGGCATCGCCCTGCTGGCGATTGGCATCGGCAATCAGGAGAGCCGCGAGCGCTTCTCTGCCTTCACGGGCTTCCCCAGGGAGCGGCTGCTGGTGGATCCCGAGCCCCAGCTGCACCAGGCCCTGGGGCTCTACGCGGGTCTTACCCAGGCGGGCGGACCCTGGCCGAATCTCTTGCTGATGTGCGCTGGCATCGGCTCCCCCGGCACCCTGGCCGAGGTGCTGCGCGGCTACACCGGCGATCGCAGTGCCCCCCAGCGCATCGCCGACGACGAGACCATCCAGGCGGGCCCCCTACCGCCGATCCAGGGATCGTTCTTCGCCCGGGCGGGTGGTTCGGGGTTTCTTAGGCCCTTCGAGCTGGCCACGGTGCGTCTGCAGAACATGGCCGAAGTGCTCGGCCATTGGCGCACCTACGTGCCCCGCGACGACTTCCTCACCCAACGGGGCGGCACCTTCTTACTGGAAGCCGACGACTCCCTGCTCTACCGCCACCTCGACCGGGGCATCCTCGGTTTTTCAGCCACCATGGCCCGGCCGCTTAGTTTCCTCGAGCCCTGGCTGGGCTGAAGGGGCCAGCTCGGATCAAGCCAGGTCCAGATCTAGCCCCAGTTGCAGTGGCCTGGTGGCGTCATCTTTAGGGGTGGGACTGCGCCGCCGCCCACCCTTAGAAACTGGGCGGCTCCTGGTGCCGCCGGAGCGGCGCGAGCCATGGGTCTGCAGGACCGTGGCGGCAAGCTCCCGGAACCCGGGCTCCTGGCGCCGCTCCCAGATCCGCTGCTTCGCCTCCCGGGCGGCGGCTGCCGGCTCCACCAGGGGCAGGGGGTAGTCGACCCCGAGCACACAGCCCGCGCTGGTTTGGGTCGAGGGCGGCATGGTCCAGGGCTCATGCAGGTGCACCACGGGCACCCGGGCCAGTTCCGGCAGCCACTGGCGCAGGAACTGGCCCTGGGGGTCGTGGTCCTGGCCCTGCTTGATCGGGTTGTAGATCCGGATCGTGTTGATGCCCGTGGTGCCGGATTGCATCTGGCACTGGCTCCAGTGGATGCCCGGCTCGTAATCCACAAACAGGCGCGCCAGCACCAGGCCGCTGTCGCGCCAGGGCAGCCAGAGCTGGTAGCTCGCCACCGACATCAACATCGCCCGCATGCGGAAGTTGATCCAGCCCGTGGCGATCAGGGCCCGCATGCAGGCATCCACAAACGGCAGGCCGGTGCGCCCCGCGGCCCAGGCCGCCAGCCGCTCTGGTTCGCTGGCCCGCAGGCCGGCGGTGAGCGGGTGCAGCTCCTGGAACTCCAGATCCGGCTGGGTTTCCAGCTTCTGGATGAAGTGGCAGTGCCAGTGCAGCCGCTGGTCAAAGCCCCGTAGGGCCCGGGGCCAGTCGCCCCGCTGCAGGGCGGGCAGGCCCTTCAGTGCCGCCAGGCGGCCGCGGCTGCGCTGCACGATCTCCCGCATCGACAGGGTGCCCCAGCTCAGGTGGGGCGAGAGGCGCGAGCAGCTGGCAAAGGCGGTGCCCGGGCTGGAGAGTTCCCGGTGGTAGCGGGCGCCCCGTTTGGCCAGAAAGCTCTCCAGCAGGGCGAGCCCGGCTTGGCGCCCTCCCGGTTGGCGGCCGGGGCAGGGGTCGGCCGCCAGGCCCAGGTCCTGGGCGCTGGGGATGGATCCGGGCTCGATGCTGCCCAGGGGCGTCAAGGCCGCCGGCGGTGGGCTGATCGCTTCGGCCATGCGTCCTTCCCAGCGGCCGGCCCAGCCATTGCGGCTCTTCAGCCGGCGGACCACGCCGAACTGGGGACATTCATTCCAGGCGATGCCATGGCTTTGGGCCCAGGCGGCCACCCTCAGGTCGCGGGCGTAGGTCCAGCCGTTGCCGGTTTCCTCGTGGCTCCAGAGGACGGCGATGCCGAACTGGCGGCGGGCCCGCTCCAGCACGGTTTCGACCCGGCCCGTGCGTACGACCAGGGGCTGGCCCAGCCGCGCCAGCGCCTGGCGCAGATCCTCGAGGCTCTCGGCGCAGAAGGCCCACTGGCGGGCCGAGGCATCGGCCTGCTGCCACAGCTCGGGCTCCACTACCACCAGGGGCAGCACCGCACCCTGGCGCGAGGCTTGGAGCAGCGGCTGGTGATCGGCCAGCCGCAGATCCCGCTTGAACCAAACGACCTGCAACCCCTCCATGGGCGCGACCCTAGGGAGTTTGGGGCCGGCCCCACGGCCGGCTCCCTATCGGTGCCCAGGGGTGCCTAGGCCCGGTCAGATCCGCTCGAACTCAATCAGGCGGGAGAAATAGAAGGGAGCCTGGTTGAGGCTGCGGCGCACCAGCCGGAAGCCGCTGCGCTGCGCCGCCGCCACGATGCCGCTTTCGCGCAGGGTGTAGGCCCGGGTGGTCTTGCTGGGGCCGGGGAACAGTTCGCCGATGCGCTTGAGCACCGCCAGCAGCGGCGTGTAGGGCGCAAAGCTCACCAGCAGGCGCCGCTGAGCCAGCGAGGCCAGATGTTCCACCATCTGTTCGGCCGGCTCCTGGGGGTAGTGGATGAACACATCCAGGCAGATCACGGTGTCGTAGAGGCCCTCCAGGCTCTCCAGATCGGAGGCGCTGAACTGCAGGCGGACCGGGTCAATCCCCTGCTCATTCGCCCGGCGGCTGGCCTCATTCACCATCGCCTCCGAGAGGTCGCTGGCCTGGATGCTGCCGGCCCCCAGGGCCGCCAGGGGCAGGCTGAGGCTGCCAACGCCGCAGCCCGCATCGCAGAAACTGCGCTCGGCCAGGTTGCCCTCCTCCTGCAGCCAGGCCAGCACCTGGTCCACCGTCTTCTGGTGGCCGATGCGGATGTTGCGCTGAACCTTGTTGACGTCTTCGCTGTCGCTGTAAATGCGATTCCAGCGATCAAAGCCGGTGCTATTGAAATAGGCCTCCACCACCGACTTCTCGCTGTCCTTGGCTGATGGGGTTGGGGCGTTTGCGCTGACGCCTGAGGCGGTCTCGGAAGTGTGGTCCAGGAGCTGCTCGGAGGCCATCGGGACGCGGCTGGGGCGACAACGTTGGCCGGGATCCTAGGCAGCCTGGTTACGGGGCCCGCTGCGGCGCCAGGCCAGGGCTTGGGCCGTTCCATTCCAGCGCAAGGTCTCGGCCAGGGGCATGCCCACCAGCAGGCTCTCGATTGGCCGGTCGTCGCCCAAGACTCGCCGGGGGGTCACCGTGGCGGCGGCGATGGTGGCCTCCGCCTCGCCGCCCCAGCGGGCCAGGCGCCGCACCCCCTCCAGCAGGGGTAGGGTCACCCCCGCCAGGGTGCCGTCCGGTAAGCGGCAGGTGCCCTGCTCCACCAGGAGCTCCCGCTCATCCCAGCGGTGGCGGCCATCGGCCAGGCCGTAGGGGGCCAGGGCATCGCTCACCAGCACCAGCTGGTCACCCGCCAGCCGTTGCAGCAGCACCGCCATGGTGGGTGCCACATGGACGCCATCGGCAATCAGGCCCAGGTGCACCCTGCCCGCCAGCAGGGCCGCCGCCACGGGCCCGGGCGCCCGATGGTGCAGGCCGGCCATGGCGTTGAGGCTGTGGGTGAGCATCGACACCCCGGCGCCGAAGGCGGCGCTGGCCTCGGCCTCGTTGGCCTCGCTGTGGCCCAGGCTCACCACGATCCCTAGCTCCTGGAGGGCGCCGATCACCGCGCCGGCCCCCTCCAGTTCCGGGGCCAGGGTCATCAGATCGATCTCCCCTTCAAAGCCGCCGATCCGCTCCAGCAGGGCGGTGCGGTTCGGCGCACAGAGGTGGATGGCGGGATGGGCGCCGCGGCGGGCGTGGGCCAGGAACGGACCCTCCAGGTGGGCGCCCAGCAGGCGGCAGCGGCCGCTGCGGTGGTGCTGCCGGGCGGCCCGCAGCACGGCCAAGCCCTGGCGCAGGGGGGCCACGGCGCAGGTCACCAGGGTCGGGCAGATCGCTTCGACGCCATCGCGCCAGAGCAGGTCCAGCAGGGCGTCCAGCTGGGGTAGGTCGGCTTCGGTTAGTTCCGGGAAAGCCAGGCCCAGGCCGCCATTGATCTGCAGGTCCACCCCGCCGGGACTGAGCCAGTCCCCCTGCCAATCGGCTCCGGCCGCAGCGCTGCCGGGGGCCAATGCCTCCACGACGGCAATTTGATCCTGGCCATCGAGGCCGATCCGCCAGAGCTGGGGGCCGCCCTCGGGCAGGCGGAGGTTGCTGAGCCAGCGCATCGAGACAACTCCCGCCGGGGGAGGGCGAAGGGGTGCAGAAGCGGGAGAATGCCATCCTCGCCGCTCCATCGCCTTTCCCATCCCATGGCCGTTGCCCCGCGCGACTCCGGCGCTGCTCCCGCGCCCGGCACCCAGGCCCCAGGCCCCCCTGGGGCGCCCCTCGTGGCGGTGGTGATGGGCAGCGATTCGGACCTGCCCACCATGGAGCCGGCCGTGGCGCTGCTGCAGCGGTTCGGCGTTGGCGTTGAGGTGCGGGTGCTTTCGGCCCACCGCACGCCCCTGGAGATGGTGGCCTTTGCCCAGGCCGCCGCCGGCCGGGGCCTCAAGGTGGTGATCGCCGGCGCCGGTGGCGCCGCCCACCTGCCCGGCATGGTCGCCTCACTCACCACCCTGCCGGTGATTGGCGTGCCGGTGCAGAGCCGGGCCCTCTCCGGCGTGGATTCCTTGCATTCGATCGTGCAGATGCCGGCCGGGATCCCGGTGGCCACCGTGGCGATTGGCAATGGGGTGAATGCTGGCCTGCTGGCGGTGCAGATCCTCGCCACCGCCGACGCCGGCCTGGCCGAGCAGCTGCTCGCCTATCGCCGCGATCTCCAGGGCCAGGTGGTGGCAAAAGATGCCCGCCTGCAGGAGCTGGGCAGTGCGGCCTACCTCGAGGCCATGGCGGGGCCGCGATGATCGAGCGTCTCGTGCTGCCGCCCTGGCTGCGGCTGGGCTTGATCCTGCCCCTGCTGGTGCTCAACCTCTGGGTATTGCGCCAGTTGCTGCTGCCCCTGGCGCCCTTCCCAGCCCTGTTTATCGGGGCGGCTCTGATCGCCTTTCTGCTCGATATTCCCACCCGCTGGCTGCACGGCCGCGGCCTGCCCCGGGGCCTGGCGGTGTTGGTGGTGGTGGGTCTGGGCCTGGGCCTGCTGGTGCTCTCCGCCTTCTGGCTGGTGCCCCGGCTGGTGGAACAGCTGGTGGGATTGATCAATGTCCTGCCGGGCTGGCTGGCCGAGGGGGAGCGCTGGCTGAATGTGCTGCAGGGGTGGGCCGCCGATCGGGGTCTGCCCACCGAATTCGGAGACCTGAGCAGCAGCCTGTTGACCCGCACCAGCCAGGTCGCCAGCCAGCTCAGCCAGCGGCTCCTCAGCCTGCTCGGGGCCACCGTGGGCCTCACGGTCAACACCTTGATCGTCACGGTGCTGGCGGTGTTCCTGTTGCTCGGCGCTGAGGCGATCGTGGCGGGCCTGGCCCGCTGGCTGCCGGCCGCCTGGAGTGGCCTGCTGCTCACCACCTTGGGCCGCACCTTCCGGGGCTACTTCGCCGGCCAGGTGGTGCTGGCCCTGATCCTCAGCGGCGCCCAGATGGTGGTATTCACCCTGCTGGGCATCCCCTACGGCGTGTTGTTTGCCGTGCTGATTGGTTTCACCACCCTGGTCCCCTACGCCAGTGCCGTCACGATCCTGCTGGTGAGCCTGCTGCTGGCGTTGGAGGATCCCCGCACCGGCCTGGAGGTGCTGGCGGCGGCGATCAGCGTGGGCCAGGTGGTGGACCAGGTGATCCAGCCCCG
>CAMCMT010000040.1 GCA_945875915.1 Synechococcus sp. UW140
TCGCCATGGAAGAAACGGCGTGGGACACCGCTCTTGCGCCTCACCCCGCAGGCTGTTGCAAGGACCGCGCAGCGGCCCGGCCTGATCCTTGCAACGGCCGAGGAGTGGGGCATCTTTTGCGGGGCCCTGCCGGTTCTTTGGCGATGGGGATTGGTCCGGCTGCGGAAGGGCTGGGGTTGTGAATTAAACCTGCGCTTAAATGAGACTCATGATGCAATTTCATGAACATCAGAGCAATCCAACTTGACTATTCCTGTAATGCAAGTGTTAGTGATAAAATCTGAGTTGATCTGGCGTAATCCTATGGAGTACAGATGTTCAAAATGGTGGTTAGTTGCATTGGTTGGCGAATAATTTTTGGCGTCAAGTAATTGCTTGATCTATTCTTCGAGGCTATGTCTTTATTGGTGCTGGGCAAATAATCAGACTATTGCCATTTCGCCGGCATACGTTTGTGAATTATCGAGGGAGAATGTATTGCCTAGCAAAAATCTTACTACTTGCAAAAAGCTGAGAATTTTCATATGTAAACGATCTTTCCGAAAGCTTGCAGTATTAATTCTAGGAGAAACTAACTGAAGGGCGATAAGTGAAGCCTGAAATAAAGAACTCATAGGCTTTTGCGCGCTTTGTTGTAAAAGCTTGCAGGGATTTATAAGGATTCTCGACAATCATGATTTCGAGAGATTCGTCTTGGCCCCTGCGCACAAGCGCTAATATGTATGACTCACCAAGTACAACAGCTTCATTGAACTCATTTTGAGTTAGCGCAAAGCCTTTCACTGAATCCTTAATGTCTTTGACTTCAACGCACAGGCGTGTTGAGTCTCCAAGAACCTCGAGGTCATAACCTTTATTGGCCTGACTTACATCTATCACCTTGAAGCCCTGAGATCGATAGTAATAAGCGACGATCTCTTCACTTAATCGCCAATTTTGGATACCATAACGGCGTTTTGTTTCATCATCAAGAATACGTGTATTGACTGTTGTTGTGGTTTCTTTTTGTGGAACAACTTCTGCTGGAGTGACCCCTGAACGTTGAACTAGAGAGCTTATATCGACACCACTAACCCCCTTCTTAAAAGAATTCCTGAAGTGTTCTTCGCAAAATCCGACACCTTCCAGCAGATCTTTGGCCCTGCGTTGACTAAGAAACTTTTCGCCAAGGGCAGTAACAAATCCTTGATCTAAAGTAACCTTTTTTTCTAAAATTTCTCGAGGGCATAAAACTTTCATGTCGCTACAAACAAAAGTATATATTGTGTCGAGAGATTTAAAGTCAACGCCCTCGTCAACTGCATTTCGAAGAAAAGTTGGACATAAATGTGGATCGATATAATTAATTGGACTTCTGTGATGCTCGAGTACGACAAGAATGGGCAGCTTTCGTGCACCAATTATATCAAGAAAGCGCTTTGCATCGGCAAAGCTTGCTGAGATCGGAAGAAAGACATTGAGCGTGGGTGGAAGCTTTGCGGAGATCGATTCAATATCTTTGTATATGTCGGGCCACATTACAAGGCCTTGACTATTTTCGTTGCTTTCAATTTTTGTGAGTTTTAATTCTGGAAGAAGAGATGTGCAGAACTTGTTTCCCTGTAGCTCGAGGATTTTAAAGTCAGGATAAGGAATTAGCGAATCAACAAAACCACGCCAGTAGAGAGAATCTGGAAATGCAGAAAGCTCAGCTATTATATCAGTGGCCAGCGATGCAACTTTGGAAATTGCTTCTTCTGTTGTCGAATCATATTTAAGTCTAGTGCGAGAGGGGTCAGTGCTGAAATCGGCATTTACCCTTGCTCCAATGCCACTGATCGTTTGAGTCGGAAGGTATGCGTGAAGTAAAGCTTCTTGCTTTTGCACGCGGGAAGGGACGTCATCGACTGTTTTTGCGGCTATTGAGACATCGTTTTTTGTGACTACAGACCAACGGCTCAATGACTGTTGGAGGTCTGAAGAAATTACCACATTTGTAACTGATAAATCTGGATTTAAAGGTGTAGCGGCTGGGAACCTTTCGATGCCTAGATTTAGTTTATTGCTTCCCCCTAGTAGCTTTATAGAAACATTTGATAAATTGCGAAGGAAAAGAAAGTGTTCCGGGGAAAGACTTGAGAACTCTTGGTTGATTGAACCCTCATTAAGGCCACCGAGGATGAAATATGTTGAGTAATTGGGAAAATTTTGTAGTACTTCATTGTAGATGCTTTTCTCGGCAGTTGCCAATCGATGTGGAACGCGTACGAGAGGCACATCCGAAGAGCATTGAAGAAGGCTGGCCGTGCGTACTCTGTCAAAAGCACAACGTAAATCTCCGCTGGCTACAATTACATTTGTGCATATGTTGACGACAGACTTAAAGCCTATTCCCCTGTATCCAATAGACTTGCCGCGTACTTTGGAAGATGACGCACTTTTGCACAGGGATTCAAAATCTACTGAGCTAAAAACTCTTCCGTTATTGGCATAGACTAAATAGTCGGAGATTCTGAAAATGCCTACTTCAGTAGATCCGCAATCGTCGCTATTCTGAAGTAGTTCTGAAAGGCATCTTTGTGCATAGGTTTCAGCAATATAGCCTTCCAGTCCGGCAAGCTCCCTTATTAAGTCAACATTTTTGGAAGCTTGATTCTGGATCTCGTCAATCTGAAGTTCAAAAGCGATTAAAGCACTAATCTCGCGTGACATAAACTCTGATTTTTGATATTTCGTTGTTCATGCCGTAGCACGATATGGAAAATGCATCAAAAGGGGTGTTTTTGTTGCCCACGTTAGCGCTAAGTTTTTCTATGACCCTGGATTTGCTATCATATATAACGACGTTGACTTCAATGTCGTAATCAGTTTTGGGGGGCTTGGAGAAAATGGCTTCACCGCATACTTTCAAAGTGTCATCGTCCAAAATTGCTGAAAGGCTTGACAGCTCAACACCAGCCTTCTCTTCGGTTGACTCTAGGCGTTCCAGTAGCTCAGTTAAATCTTCGGCCACTTTCATAAATAAGACTTCTTTTATTGTCTATTGCTGACCCTGTGCATGCTGCCCTTTGAGGACGGTATTAAAGGTGTCCATAGAAGGGTGCGTCTAATGCTACACGATCTGCATAAAACGAAGAGGACTCCCTGCCCTAACCAATTCAACCAAAATGGAGTTTGGATTTAACAGGGATTACTTAGGTTGCAAGGCTAGCAAAGCTTAAGCGAGTTTTACGATGACGCCACGTTAGGTGAAATGTGTTTTCGAATTCTGGCAAGAGCTGGGCGCGCGCCTAACTGCTCAGAACCGACTATCGACCATATTGATTAAGCCCTCCCCTCCACCTGCACCAGATACGCCTCAACCCAGTCATGGTGCTGCTTCTGGGTAATCGCCGCCGCCACGGAGGCCCCCTCAGCTAAGCGAAAGCGCTGCCGGAAGGCCGTGACCATGGCCTCCAGCTGGGGCCGGGGTAGGCCGCGGACTTGGGCATGCAGCTGCTGGATCACCTCAGGCGTTAGGGCCGCCAGGCCAACAGCGCCGGGCTCCGCCCGCGAGATAGCCAGAGTCGATTCCTGCACCTCAGGCCTGATCGTCTTCGTCTCCTCCACTGGCTGGGGCTGACCTCCTTGCCTTGAGACGCCTTGGGTCTGGGGCGCCCGCTCCTCCCGCAGCGAACTGGTGACCTGCCGCTGCTGCTTGTCGTAGAGGGCCAACCCGAAGGGATTGCCAAAGGTCATCAGGGCTCTTTTCATCGCATCGGTTTCGGCCTCCTTGAGGGCGGATTCATGGGCCAGGCCCAAGTCCACGTCGATGCCATGGCCGGCGCCACTCCCCTCGCGTACGAGGGAGGGGGCCTCACTGGCCTGGCTGCCGAGGCGAATGCGGACCCGGGCGATGTAGGTGACACCCCAACCGGGCTTCTGGTCCCGGCCGATGGGGCGCTGACTTTCGGAAACACAGCGCAGCTCGATTGTTTCCCGCTGCCAGCCGTCAAATCCAAAGATCCGGTTCGCCTCGCTGATCGCCACCCACCCCTCCAGGTAGTTCAGGGAACGGCCTGCCTGGCTGCGGGTCTGCACGTTGGCCCGATTGAGCGGGGCTGCCAGGGCGGCGGCTTGCTCGGGGGAGAGTAGCCCGGCAGGTGTGGCTGAGGCTGTGGCTGGGATGTCCGGGAGCTGGGGGCTGGCCTGCCTTTCGCCCGCCGGGATTACCGGAGCCTCAATCTCCGGCCGGCGCAGAAGCTGCAGGGAGCTTGGCTTCTGGACCGAGCTGGCTGGAGCGGCTGGTCTGGATCCGTTGGCAGTGGGGATGGTGCTGGTCATGGCCTGGGGTGGAGCGTTGGGCGAAATGGAAGGGAAGGGGGCCTGGCTTTTTCGCTGGGCTCCGTAATCGAGACCCCCTGTGGGGGGGGGGGTCAGTGGATTGACCAGCTACGCCGTGACACCAGCTGGGCGCCTGGGATCTGCTGGCCGGCTTTGAGGGCTGCCTTGATCGCTCCTTTATCGGGTGCCGTGGCCGTGGTGACGCGCAGCCACTCGGGCGCCAGCTCCTCTTCTGCGCTGATCTCGACGGCCTCGCTGCGGCGGCTGGTGAGTTCGTGGTGGGGAAAGGAGAAGCGGGTGGCTGCCGGTTGCAGCCGGGTGAGCACGAACACCAAGGTGTTTTCAAGGGCATCGGCCCGGCGCTGATCGCATTTGGCCAGTTCCACCAGGCGTTTGGCCTGTTGCTGGCGGTAGCTGCCTTGGGCGCGGAGGTGATCGATCACCCAGCAGGTGGCATCGGCCTTACGGGCCAAGGCCTCGCGGTTGCCTTCCTCCATGAGGAGGGCATCTTCCAAGGCCTTGATAGCGGCCTGCTGCTGCTCGGGCTCTTCTGCCTCCAGCTGTTCAGCAAGCCTGGCGATGCGGGCAGTGAGCTCCTGGGCCTCGATGCCGAGGTGCCAGAGGCTGGGGGTTGGGCTGGGAATGGCTGGACCTAGTGCCGCTGGAGCTGGGACGGATACGGGCTTGGCAGGAACTGGCGCCAGGGCGGTGGGGACAGAGCGGGGCATGGGCTTAGGGCAAAGGGCTGGAACCAAACGACGGAAGCCAGGGCCTAGGAGCCCTCAGGCCCTGGCGGCTGGATTTCGACTAGGGCGATGGGCTCACCATCAGCAGCGATCAGATGACGGGCCTGGCGCACTAGGGAGGCGGTGCCCGAGGCGCCGGGGAAGGCGACCACCAGCACCGAGGCCTGGTCTGGGGTGGCCTCTTCCAGGGCCCGGCGGAGCAGCAGGCCATTGCGCAGGGGGCCAGCGGCGCGGCCATAGCGGCCCCATTCGGCAGGGATCACCTCCACCGCCCAACCCAGGGAGCGGGCGGCTTTCTCGATCAGGCGATCGGCTCCCCAGGCGCCGCCATGGAGGAGGAGCGCAACGGGGCGACCGGCAGTGGCCTGAAGCAGGGCGGCGGTGATCTGATCACCAGGCCAATCGAGAGCACGGCCGCCACCGGCCACGATCACCAGGGAACCTGAATCACTGCCAGGGGGATCACAATGTGAGCGCGCCAAGGCGGCGGCCTGGAAATCAAGGATCTGGGCCATTGGCTACAGGCAAAACAACAACGCACCAAGCTCCGATCAGCGCCTTGTGGGGGCGGGATGGGAGGAGCAAACCCAGCTCTTGGCTGAACTTCCTGGTGGCCTTAATTCTACCAATACGGGCGTACTATGGGCCGATCCGGCTGATTAGGAAGGGTAATCTTTTGGGGTAGCGAAAGGGTTTAGGGCGAACCAAAAAGGTGGAACAGTGGGGCCGGCCCGGGTGGGCCTTATGTGATTATCAGGGCGCTATTAATGGCTAAATGCCAATACAAAAGAATGCAAGATAGATCCGTAATATCACTGATTGATCGGTGCCCGCCTTGGGAACCCTTCGCCACCGCAGCCGCGGGAGTGGAGCCCTGGCCTGGTGCCCCCACAGCACCAGCCCCCCGGCGGCGGCGTTCACAGAACCTCAGGCGAGGGCAAGGGTGCGGCGCAGCCGCACTCGCAACGCCCTTGCGCCGACTGACACGATCTAGTCCCGCCGCCGGATGGATTGAGGTGTCGGTGTGTCTTGCGTCAGGGCCGGTTTTCTTTGGCACCGCCGTGATCGCAACGACTCTTGAGCTGCAGCTGTTGGGGGGAGGCAGGACGGCACTGGATCCTGCTTTGGGCCCAATTCGTTCAAGTCCGGTAGCGTGACCAGTATCAGTGCCAGAACCATGGCCGCCACATCGATTGCCGATCTTCTGCTGCTACCCAGGGGTGAGCGTCTTGCCCTGGCGATGGCCCTTTGGGACAGCCTTGACGACGAGGGTCGAAACGAATTTCTTCCTGTTGACGCGAACTTGGGTGCGGAGCTCGATCGTCGCTGGGAGGCTCACTTGGAGAACCCAGCGGCGTCGGTGCCTTGGGATCAGGTGCGCAGCCAACTGGGGCTGGGATGACACCTGTTGTCCGCTTCCTGCCGGAGGCGCTGGATGACGTGATCGAAAGCCAGCGTTGGTATGCCAGTCGCCAGCCGGGTCTGGGGCAGGCCTTTGCAGAAGCGATCACGGCAGGGGTTGAGCGCATTTCAAGCGATCCAGCAGCGTTTGCCTATGGGCACGGCTTGGTGCGTCGCTTGGTGGTGAGGCGATTCCCGTACGCGATCTATTTCCGGGAGGCGGGCGATGCCATTGTGGTTCTGGCTGTTCACGGCCGCCAAGACCCCAGGCTCTGGCAAGACAGAGCTTGAGCGCCGTTAGACAGTTGGGGGAACACCGGGCGATTCTTCACTGGCGGCAGTTCGCCTGCTATCTAATCGTTGAGGCCAAGGCGTTTGGCGTTAGGGGGGTGGATCAGTTGGGCTTGGGTGTGAAAAAGCCTCATTTCGGGTTGGGACTGGCCCAGTAAAATTGGAACTCTGCTGGGTGTGGTTCAAGTGATCGGCTAGCTGTCGGCCTGGCTTTGTCGCCTAGCCCTCTCCCAAGCCTGACCACGTGCTGGTGGAGTTCATGGAGTTTGTTCCTTGCTCCCTGCCCCTGTGGCGGGTGACTTGCAAGCAGCCGGAGGACCTGAACCAGAGCCCGGTGGTTCCAGATGGGGCGGTATGGAAGGAGTGAATTGAGGAGTCGGGTAGGCCCTGTCCTCGGTGGGCATTCGGTGGATTTCTTGCAGACACCAGCAGGCAAGAAATGTCATGGCCGGTGAATCAAAGAGAGCCCAAGCCGCCATACCCCAGCTAGGGAAACAGCCCAAGGATTTGGCCGACAATTTCTTGGACTTCAGATAACTTTGAGGTTGATATCTTCCCCATTGGATGGGGTTTGCCCCCCCTGGCTCGCCAATCGAATGATTTTATTTGCTGACAAAGTATGTAGCTATTGTAGCCACTCCGGCCTTCTATGGGCCCAAGATCTACCGAGAGGCTAGAACCTTGATTATAGGCAGCAGAGGACATGGCGCAACCAACGACAAGGCCTACCCTGAGGTTAAAGCTGGCTGGAGAGAGGACCGCAAAAGGATGGTGATCCCTCATCTCCCGGCCGGCCTGGGGGTTGTGATCAATCCAGATCACATCGCCGCGATCGGGTACCCACTGAGGCTCCGAATTGATTGGCCTTGGGCTCATGGGATCAGTTCGGCTCCGACGGGCTGCCAATCCATTTGCTCAACGGGATCATCTGCGCTTGGATTAAATGCAGCAAGCCGATCTTCTAGACTCAGTCGTGGGCTGACTGCCCGTATCAAGACACCGTCCTCAACGACTGAAAGTTCAACGTCTTGGTCTTCTTGTAGATGCGCCTGTTTGGCAATCGCGGCGGGGAGCCTGATTCCGAGACTGTTGCCCCAGCGACGCAGCGATTGACGAGCAGGCGTCGGGCGAGAGAGGGGCGACGCCATGGCGACCACAGGTTTAAACTTAAGTATACACGGATTACTGGGTTCATCGGGGGCGGTGCTGATGGCCATGCAAATGCTTAGCGGCCGAGGCGACGCCACTTGAAGAGGCGGGGGTCCTGGGATCGGCCAGCCTGCGGCCTGGCTTTCTCCCCTAGTCCTCTCCCCAGCCCTCTCCCCAGCCTGACCACGTGCTGGTGGAGGCGCTGGAGTTTGGGCCGTGCACAGTGCCCCTCCAGTGGGTTGCCTGCAGCAGCCAGAGGACCTTAACCAGGGCTCGGGCGTACCCAGGAAGCGGTGTGGAAGGCGGGTGCTGAGCTGCCAACCCCCAAGCCCCGCCGGGCTTGATCAATCGGCGTAGACGACCCCCACCCCCGGCCAGTCTTCAAAGCCAAAGCTCTCCATCGGGCCCTCGGGTTCCACCCAGTCGCTGGGGGCTGGATCGAAGTTCTCGAGCTTGCCGATCACATGGGTGGTGGGTACTCCCAGCACGTCGCCTGTATCGACATCCAGGACCGCCAGCCAAATGGGATGGCCCTGGGCATGGATCATCTGGATGCGGCCGACCAGCTCGGGCCAGTGGCTGCCGGCCCTGACCGCAACCAGCTCGCCCGGTCGGAAGTCCATGTGGCGACGGTAGTACAAACGCTCAAGCTGGCAATAGCCTGGTGCCCAGGGCCGTTTGGTCTGCTGCCTTTGCCTCTGATGACCGTGATGCGGAAGGCCTCGAAAACCCTGCTGGGCCTGGCGGGCCTGTTCCTAGCTGGCCTTGGCTCCCTCAGCCAGGCAGCAACGGCTGCCACGGTGCTTTCGATCGGCGATGGCGACACGATCAGCGTGCTGGAGCGGGGTCAGAAGCTCAAGGTGCGGCTGGCCTGCATCGATGCACCCGAGACAGCCCAAAGTCCCTATGGGATGGCGAGTCGCAACCAGCTCAAGGCCCTGCTGCCGCTTGGCTCCACGGTGAGCCTGCGGGTTCAGGCGGTGGATCGCTATGGCCGCTCTGTGGCGGAGGTGATCGGCAAGGGCATCGTCAACCTGGCGATGGTCCAGAGCGGCCAGGCGTTTGTCTACCGCCAGTACCTGGGCCGCTGTGATCGGGGGGCCTACCTGGCGGCGGAGCGTCAGGCCCAGTCCCAGCGGCTGGGGGTGTGGGCAGTGCCTGGGGGGATGACGCGGCCGTGGGACTTCCGGCATGGTGAAACGGGTCGCCGCAGCGCAGGGGCGGTCCGAGCCGCGGGGCCTTCAAGCGCGCCCGCCACTAGCCCTCAAGCTCCCCAGCCCAGCGGGGCCAAGACCACTTGCAAGCAGATCGGCTCCTTTTCTCGGGCCCAGGAGTTGCTGCGGCAGGGGCACAGCTACCTCGATCGCAATGACGATGGGGTGGCGTGTGAGGGGTTGCGGTGAGCTGATTGGGCTGGAAATGGAGTCAGCTCAGATCCCCGGCTCGCGCACAGCGCAAGGGGTGACGCGAGTCGCTCCACTGGGCTCCGCGACCCTTGCGCGGCGCTGGCGTCACCGGGGCGCAGCGGTGGTGTCGTTCGCCATCCCTGGCATGGCTCGCCTTCTTTTCCCCGTTCAGCCAAACCGAGGGCCGATCGAGCGCCAGTGCCCGATCTGCGTGGTTTCAGACCATCTGCTGGGCAAAGCCGGCCAGCTTCTGCGGGTGCTCTTCCTCGAACTCGAGGGGCAGATCTTCGCCGGGCCCCACAACGTGCCCGGCGGGGAGGCCCCGATCTTGGCCACCAATCACAGGGGTGCTGTTACTCCAGGTCCAGGTGCAGGTGCTCTAGGCATCACAACTGGGTCTGACCCGTGGGTCACCCGCCTGCTGGAGCCCCAGACCGGAAGCAGGGATTGGAAGGTCCTAGAACTCGACCCTAGAAATAAATCAAGCCCTCCTTTGAGGCCATCGAGTCGATAAACGATGCTCGGATCAACACCATCAGGCTGATCCACCTGAGACAAGGCCTCAAGCGGGTTTCTATGCAGGATTTGCATAGAACTGCGCTCGTTTTAACGGCTCGTCTCGGCTGGATGACTTGGGCGTTCGCTTGGGCCCATTAGCGAGCAGGATGGGGGTGACACCTCCGAGCACCCTGGCTCGCCAGGGCCATACAGACCTCGTCCATGAGCATCCCCTCCATCTACGAGCTCTGCCAGCCCCGGGCCGACGTGCTGGAGGGGCGCATCCGGGATGAGGACTTCGCGGCGGACCTGAGTCAGGTGCTGAAGGGCACGGCGCCGGAGCTCTACAAGAACCCGGCCATCTTTTTTGCGAACACCCACCCCACCAGGGGCCTGCGCGACCTCTTCCTGGCGGTGGTGGACCGGCTGACCAGCTCCGGCAGCCAGCTGGGCAGCATCCTGCGGCTCGACACCAGCTACGGCGGCGGCAAGACCCACGCCCTGATTGGCCTGAACCACATCCTGACGGCCGCTGACCAGATCCCCAACCTAGCGGAGTTCATCGATCCAGCCCGCCTGCCCAGCCAGAAGGTCACCGTTGCAGCCTTCGACGGGGAAAACGCCGACCCGATGAACGGCCGGCGGATGGAGGGCAACCTGCTCGCCTTCACCCCCTGGGGTGAGCTGGCGGTTCAGCTGGCTGGACCTGCGGGCTACGAGCGCATCCGCAACAGTGACCGGCTGGGCGCTTCGCCCCCGGGCGCTGAAACCCTGCGGGAGCTGATCGGCGAGCGGCCGGTGCTGATCCTGATCGATGAGCTCTCGATCTACCTGCGCAAGATCAAGGGACCAGCGGCTGGTCAGGCGGCTGAACAGCTCACCCCCTTCCTCACAGACCTGATCAAGGCGGTGAATTCCTCCCCCCAGGCGGTGCTGGTGTTCACCCTGGCCCTGGGCAAGGGCGGCCAGTCGGTGGATGCCTACGGGGAGGAAAACCAGAGGATCGATCGGATCTTTGCCGAACTGCAGTCAGTCACGGGCCGGCAGATCACGGCCCTTACCCCCACCAGCGAAGACGAAACGGTCCAGGTGTTGACCCGGCGCCTGTTCGAATCGATCGACCGCAGCCGGGTCGAGGAGGTTGTCCAGGCCTACCAGGAGATCTGGAGCCGCACCGCCGATGCCCTGCCGCCGGTGGGGCAAAACGATGACCGTTCTGCCAATTTGCGCAAGGGCTATCCGCTCCATCCGGAGCTGATCGACACCTTGATGCAGAAAACCTCCACCCTGGAGAACTTCCAGCGGGTGCGGGGCATGCTGCGGCTTCTCGCCCAGACGGTGGGTCAGCTTTGGCGGGAGAAACCTCGAGGCGCCACGGCGATCCACCTGCACCACATTGATCCGGGCAACGAGAGGATTCGACTAGAGCTCTCCACCAAGCTGGGATTGCAGGCCTTCATCCCATCCATTAGGGCGGATGTGTCCACCACAGCAGCGGAGGGAGGAAGGGCCCTGGCCCAGCGCCTCGATCTCCAGGAATTCACCGGGATGGAGCCCTATGGCTCGATGGTGGCACGCACGGTGCTATTCCATTCCCTCGCATTTAACGAACCGCTCAAAGGCCTGAGCCGCTTAGAACTCAATTACAGCCTCTATGCACCGGCTGTAGACCCAGCCTTTGTTGATAAGGCTGTACGCCTCCTGCAGGAGGAGTCGGAGTATCTCGACGACAGCGGCACCAGCAAGCTGCGATTCCTTACTGATGCCAACCTCAACCAGATGGTGAGGAAGCGGGAGGGTCAGTTCGATCTAGAGAGTGTGCGCGAGGAATTAAACCGCCGCATCGGCACGATCTTTGCCAAACAACGGCTGGATCCTGTGCTGTTCCCCTCCAGCCCGGCTGACATTCCGGACGACACCGATGGCCCCTACTTGGCAGTGATCCATTGGGAAGGCCACACCGTGGAGCAGGTGAACATTCACCTGCCGGAGCTCGTGGTGCGGCTGTTCAAGGAAAAGGGCGACAACGCCAATGTGCGCTTGAACCGCAACAACCTGGTCTTCGTCTGCGCCGATGCCCTGCAGGTGGACGACATGTTGCGCAAAACCCGCTCCTATCTGGCGCTGCAGCAGATGCAGCAGGGGGATCTGTTCGCCAGCCTCCAGTCGCATCAGCAGAATCAGGTGAAGGAGCGTTACGGCCAGGCCCAGCAGGGCTTCGCGCTGGCAGTGCAACAGTGCTACCGGCACGTGTTCTATCCCGAGCGGGGCCAGTGGCCTGAGGTGCCGCTTACCCATGCCGCGATCACGGTTACCAGTGCCAGCAGCGAGCCAGGCGTTGGCCAGAAACAGGTGGAGCGGGTACTGCGCGACGCCCGCGAGCTGGTGTTAGCAGAAGATGCGCCACCGGCGCCGAATTATATGGCCGACAAAACACCCCTCAAGCGCATCGGGGTGATGAGCACGCGGGATTTGCGCAATGAGTACTTCCGCGATCCGGCCCTACCGATCTTGTTAGGCGATGAGGTGCTCAAAAAGTGCCTGCGTATGGGCTTGGATCAAGGTTTGTTTGTTTACAAAGAGGGAGACCGCCTCGAAGGCCAAGGTCTGCCCCCTGGAACGCTCTCAATCAGTGAAGACGGCAAGATCTTCACGATGGAGAAGGCGCTGGAGTTGAGCATTTGGCCGCCGAAGACATCAGCTCCAGCCGCAGGGGCTGGCGTGGATCTGCCAACCGTGGTTAGCGGAGATGGCGGGACAACTCCGGTGGCCGCAGATGTTGAGACGGGAACCGCTGTTCAGGTGGGCTTTGGCCCCACCAGCACCGGCAGCGGCGGCGCTGGAGTTGCACCACCTACAGGGCCTGGCGTTATCGAACGCACTGACAACATCAAAACCGCCTTCACCCAGCTGGCCCAGCAGGTGAGTAGCAGCGGCAAGGCAATCAAGAGCATCACTTGGCGAATGAACAGTGGCGATGGCTTCCTGCCGATGGCCTTGCTCAAGGCCGAGCCCGGGGCCACGGTGCGCGTCGAGATGATGGAGGGGGGCTGGAGCAGCGGCGACGGCAGCGCCGAGTGGAGCTTCGATTTCAACGGCACCCCCGAGGAGGCCACCCACCTGCGGGGCTTCATCGAGGGCCAGTGGCGCCGGGGCGGTGAGAAATCGCTCGACATCACCTACCAGGTCCATTACGAGCCGCCTTTGAGCTGGGCCGACAACGGCGATGGCTGGATCACTCGCCTCACTCGGGCAGGCCTCAGCGCCCAAACTGCCACGATCCGCCTGGAGCTGACCACAGTTGCCGAGGGACAACCATGACCCAGGCCATTGCCTCAGGCCGGCCGGCCTACGAACTGCGCAGCAAGCAGCGCGGCCCCAGCGATCTGGAACTGGAGGTGTGGCAGGTTCCCAGCACCGCCACCCCCGAACTGAAGGAACCCCGTCGGGTGGCGGGCCTCGGCGGCCACAAATTGCTGCTGGTTGAGGGGGCCGTACTGCGGCGCCTCAAGGCCGAGCAGGTGAGCCTTGCCAAGCTCAAAAAGGGTGAGGCCCGCCGCGACCCTCTCTCGGAGGATCTGGCCCTGGCGATGGGGCTGCTGTTCAAGCTTCTCGCCCCGATGCGCAACGTGGCCGCGATCGAGAACTGCGCCCGTGGCATCGATGCCATGGCCCGCGAGGAGGCCGCCTACTGGCTGGGGATGGCGATGCACCGCAAGAACCCGCGCCGGGTGCTGGCTTCGCTGCGGTTGCTGCTCTCGGCAACCTAGTGATAACATCAGAGTTATCAACATGAACTGGGAGGTCGTCTTCTACTCGCTGCCAAGCGGCAAGCAGCCCGTGCTGAGTTGGTTGGAGAACCAGGCACCCGAGGTGAAAGCCTCCTTCGCCCGCCTGTTCGATCTGCTGGAAGAGAAAGGCACGGCGGTGGGCATGCCCCACGTCAAGCCGATGGGCATGAAGCTCTATGAGCTGCGCGTTCAAGACAAGGACGGCATCTACAGAACCCTCTACTTCGCCGCCACTGGGCAGCGGTTTGTGATGGTTCACTCCTTTGACAAGAAAACCCAGAAGACCCCAAAGCAGGAGCTGGAGAAAGCTCGCAAGCGTATGAACGACTTCCTCGCAACCGACCCCCCATCCGCCTGAGCAGACCCATGAGCCATCCCGCCCCTGCCATTCATCATCCCAACTGGCGCGAAATCCGTACCGGTTTCCTCGCCGATCCCCAGGTGCAGCAGGCCTACAGCGATCTGGAGCCCCGCTTTGCTGTGGTGCGCCAGCTGATCGAGATGCGCGAGAAACACGGCTGGAGCCAGAGGGATCTGGCTGAGCGCGCCGGCATGAAGCAGCCCCAGCTTGCCCGCCTCGAAACTGGCCAAGTGCAACCACGGCTCGACACCCTGCAGCGGCTCGCCAAGGCGATGGGCAGTCGGCTCACGATCCGCTTTGAAGACGACCTTCAGACCGCCTGACCTTGATGACACCGCTGAACGTTGTTTTCGATCTTCCTGCTGTTCTGGCCAATGGTCTGCAGAGCGGCGCGTTGGAACGGGTGGGCGGCGTGATCCGTGACTCCAACAGCAAGCAGGTGGTGGCCTGGCTGCGCGAAGGCGGCAGCGGCGCGATGAACGATCTGACTTTGCCGAAGTTGCCGATGGGGCAAGCCGCTCAGCTGGTCGCACCGATGCTCAGCGCCGTGAACCTCGGGGTGTCGGTGGCGGGATTCGCGGTGGTGATCACCCGGCTCAACCAGATCAGCGATCAGATCAGACAGATCGAAGCCAAGGTGGACCGGGTCAGCGTCAAACTGGACGACCAAGCCCTTGCCAAGCTCAAGGCTGGCGTCAACGCCTGCCGCAATGCGGTGGAGCTGGGGGACGGGGCCCTGCGTCTGCAGATGGCCGGGCAGGCCCTAACCACCCTGCATGAGGCGCGGCAGTACTTCAACCAGCAGGTGTTGCGGAGTGCGGCCAAGGCGGAAGCCACAAGTGCGGACTATGTGTCGATGGCCTTTGCGGCCCTGGTGGCCGAAGTGCAGACCTTTCTGCTTCTCGATGAGGGCGAAAAAGCAGCCCGTACCCTGCGCCAGGGACTCACGGAGCTGCGTCCAGGCTTGACCCAGCTGATGAATGCCGTGCTGGAGCGCCGGGCTGTCTATCTCAGGCCCGACTTCCAGGGCCAGGTTGATCTGGAGTTCATTCTCTGGCTGAGCAACGGCTTCAAGCGGATGCAACGAACCCCAGGCGAGCGCGCTGAGGAGATCAATGCCAACGCGCTGTTTGATTTGCTGCGCCCCCAGCTTGGCGATGCCTTCAAGAGCTACGAGGATTGGCATGGCGCCATCCCCCAGGTTGTTGTTGACACCAGTGGCGTGGCTGAGAAGTGGCTGGGCCCGATCAACCAAGGCCAGGACACCGGGCAGCGCTACAAGCTGGTGAAGCAGGAGCTCGCAAAAGGCCTGGCCAAGATCGCCGCCCTAGTGGAAGGCCACGACCGACTCTGCGGCCAGGTGCTGCAGCTTGAAGAACTCCACCACCGCGGAATCAAACCCAGCGAGTTTGAAGCGATGCGGGCCCTTCCTGAAGGCCAAGCCTCAGCGGTTGTGTTTGATCCCCGTTGGATGGCTGTTGAGGTGCCCGCATGAACTGTGCCCGTCTCCTCACTGCTGTAGGTCTATCGCTTGATCTATCAGGCGCCTTGCTTCTATGGAAATACGGATTATCCGAAGCTCTGAGCCGGGATGGATCGATCAATCTGGTTTGCGAGCACCGAGATGACTCTGAACTGTCGAAAGCCCGTCTCTACGACCGCTGGGCTACAGCGGCTCTCGGCTTGATCTCAGCTGGCTTCGGCTTGCAACTGTTGGCCACTTTTTTCTAACCCCCCATGACCAAACGCCTGATCGAAGAGTGGCTGCCAATTGCCGAGTTGGGCATCGAGAGCGTGCGGGAACGTACCCCTATGACACCGTTTCCTGCGCCGAATCGCCTGCATATTTGGTGGGCACGCCGGCCACTGGTGGCGTCACGGGCAGCAGTGTTGGCCTCGTTGCTCCCTGCGGATGCCGATCGGGCCATCTTTCAGCACATTCTAGGGATCCACGGGGATCCGGTTGCGGCGAAGAGGCGTATCGCCAAGGCCACCCGTGAAGGAGTCCGGCTCGGAGCTGATGCCTATGGCTATAGCCGAGCCTTCAGCTACTCACCAAGTGAGAAAGAACATTTCTGGTTACTGGGGGAGATGAAAAAGCTGGGCATCGATCAGCCCACTGTGTTAGATCCAACAGCAGGCGGAGGTGCCATTCCGTTCGAGTCTCTCCGCCTTCGCTGCAGCACTTTTGCCAACGACATCAACCCGGTGGCGGTCTTAGTGGAGAAAGCCACCCTTGAGTGGCCGACGACATTCGGGCCTGACCTGGTTGAGGAGGTCAAGCGTTTGGGCAATCAGTTAGCAACCCGAGCCAGGGAGCGGCTGGACTGGACTTTTCCCCCAGAACCTGGAGTCGATTGTAGGCCTGACGGTTACCTCTGGGCCCGCACAATCCACTGCCCCTACTGTGCGGGCAAGGTGCCGCTCTCTCCCAACTGGAAGCTGGCCCCTGATGGCACCGGTGTGCGCGTGCTTCCGCAGCTGGGCTCGGGCCCGGGGGACGGGAGCCGTCACTGCCGCTTCGAGATCGTTTCAAGCGCAAGAGAGCAGAGCGAGGGCACGGTGAAGGGCGGCGATGCCACTTGCCCCTATCCCGACTGCGGCCGTGTAATCGACGGCGACAACGTAAAGCAGCAGGCACAGACCAGCGGCATGGGTGAGCAGCTCTTCGCAGTGGTGTTCAAGCACCGCCTGGCCACCGGCTACACCAAGACTGGAAAGCCGAAGAAAGACAAGTGGGAGCGGGGCTATCGTGCGCCGCGGCCGGAGGACGACAACAGCGCTCAACTCGCTGCTGCCCTGGCAGAGAAGATGCCGGAGTGGGAAGCACTAGATCTGGTGCCGAATGAAGCAATTCCTGAGGGCAACAAGACCGACGAGCCCATTCGCTATGGCATCAACGCTTGGCGGGATCTCTTCTCGCCTCGCCAGCTTCTTTGCCACGGCATTAGTGCTGAAATCTTCCGTGAGTTGTTGAATGAGGAATCGGCCAAGCCTGAGGGCCTCAGTGATCTCAAGCGGGCAGCGCTGGGGTACATCGCCTTAGCTCTAGACAAGCTCCGCGACTACAACTCGCAGATGACAAGATGGCACAGCAATCGCGAGGTGATGGCCAACACTTTTGATCGGCATGACTTTGCCTTTAAGTGGTCCTACGCCGAGATGGCTCCGTTGATCGTTGGCCTTGGCTACGACTGGGCCTTTGGCCAGGTCGCCAAGTGCATTAGTGAGCTGATCGAGCTCATCGATCCGAGCATCACTCGTCCTACTGATGCGGGCCCTTTGTTCGCGGCCACAACTGTTTCAACCACATCTAACCCAGCACCGTTGCACATTTCCTGCGGCTCTGGTGACTCCCTTGCACACATCTCCTCCGCAAGCGTGGATGCTGTGGTGATGGATCCGCCGTACTACGACAATGTGATGTATGCGGAACTGTCCGACTTCTTCTATGTGTGGCTGAAACGCACGGCGGGCCTTCTCTACCCTGATCTATTCATTTCGCCGCTCACCAATAAAGAAGACGAAGCAGTAGCCAACCCTGCCCTTCATCGTGGCAAGAAGGGTGCCAAGGCCTTGGCTGGGATGGACTACCAGCACAAGATGGCCGAGATCTTCGCCGAGTGCCGCCGAGTCCTGAAAGACGACGGCGTGATGACGCTGATGTTCACCCACAAGGCCACCGGCGCATGGGATGCACTCACCAAGGGGCTGATCGATGCGGGCTTCATGATCACCGCCTCCTGGCCGATCAACACTGAAGCCGAAGGTTCACTGCACATCAAGGACAAAGCGGCGGCCAACAGCACTATCTTCCTGGTCTGCCGGCCACGCCCAGCACAGAAACCAGAGGACGGTGTGCAGTATTGGGAAGACCTAGAACCGCGCTTGGCCGCCGCCGTGCGCGAGCGCATCGCCGATTTCCAGGCGGGCGGCATCCGTGGCGTCGACCTCTACCTGTCCTGCTACGGTCCTGCCCTGGAGGAGTTCTCGCGCCACTGGCCGATCAAGCGCGGACAGCCCAAGCCGATCGAGGAGAAAACCAAAAAGCGGGGCCGTGCCCAGCTCACCTTGGAGGAGCTACTCGGGGAAGACGATCCCTACGCCGTGAGCCCAGAAGATGCCCTTGATGCGGCCCGACGGGAGGTGAAGGCCTGGCGCATGGAGAAGCTCACCTCCGGGTCTCGCCGCGCCCAGCTCGATCCCCTCACCGAATGGTTCGTGCTCGCCTGGGATGCCTTCCAAGCACCCCAGTTCCCCTACGACGAAGCCCTGCGCCTCGCCCGCGTTGTGGGTCTCGACCTCGACAAAGACGTGGTGGGCGTACTGGCCGAGAAGAAGGCCAGCGATCTGATTCTCTGGGACAGCTCGACCCGAGCAACAAAGGGCAAGCTCGGTGCCCCCGATGGCACCAAATCCTGGATCGATGCCATCCACCACTGCGCCCACCGCGCCCGCAGCATTGATCTCAATGCCGCCAAGCAGCTGCTCGATGACAACGGCCTGGCTAACAGCCCCGTCTTTCTCACCGCCCTGGAGGCCGTGCTTGAAGTGCTGCCCCTCTCCGCCCGCTACACCGGCTTCGATCCGGTGAAAGCCGCTGCCCCTGCCGCGTCGGACTTTGAGGCGCTGGAAAACCTGCGCCGCCTCGCTCTGGCCGAGCAGGTGCCGGCGCCCAAGCAGCTGGAGCTGGTGTTGGCGGAACTGGCGGAGGCATCCTGAGCAATGGAGGTGCAGCCATGACCACAACGCCCAGCGCCACCCCTACAACCGCCGTCAACGAATCCCTGTTGCGGCAGATGGCTGCAGAGATCCGCGAGGAGATCCCTGAGGCCGAGGTGCGTCTTTTCGGCTCCTATGCCCGTGGCGATGCCAGGCCCAGCTCCGATGTGGACCTGATGATCATCGTCACAGATGAGTGGTACGCCCAGCACAACTGGTTTCAAACACTCGGCTTGCTCTGGCGCAAACTGGCTCACCATCGCGTTCCGATTGATCTGCTCCTGTACCCGCGCAGCAAGGTGGAGGAGCGTCGCCATTGGCTCAGCCATGTGATCGCGCTGGCGCATCGGGAGGGGAGGGTTCTCGATGGCGGCAGCTGAAGCCAGGACCCTTCTCAGGGTTGCTCTACGAGATCTGCAGACCGCGCAACTGTTGGAAGTGGCTCCGGCGCCAGAGTCGAGCTGGGGCTTTCATATTCAGCAGGCGATCGAAAAGGCCCTGAAGGCATGGATCCTTTCCCTGAACCATCAATCTCCGTACAGTCATGATCTCAGCGATCTACTGAGGATTCTTTCCGACCTTGGCCAGGACGTTGAACCCTATGCCGAGATGACAGTGTTCACCGTCTTCGCTGTACAGCTTCGTTACGACGATGAACCCAATCCTCTCAACCTTGATCGAAAGGCATGGCAACAGCGGACCGAGGCGCTGGTGAAGCACGTAACCGCGATCTGCGGCGCGACGCCATGATTGGGCTTGCCGACCACCACTGGCGTAGGCGCTTCAGCAGCTCCCTGGAGAGCCTGCTGGAGGGCTTTTATAGGCCGGCCCTGATGGATGCCAGCCGCTACTGGCGCATCACGGGCTATTTCACCAGCCGCTCCCTTCTCCAGGTACTGGAAGGAGTGGAACAGCTGGTGGCGGCCTCCCCTGATGGCCTGGGCCACGGTCAGATGCGCCTGATCACAGGCGTATTCCTCAGCGAGGCCGACATCAACGCCCTGGCGGCTGGAGCCCCAGCCGAAACCGTTCTCACCGATCACCTCTCAAACCACTTCCCCTTCAAGGGCGTGGAACCAGGAGGCCAGGGGGCTGCAGCCCTCGGCGCCGAGCTCCTGGCTTGGCTGGTGAGCCGTGGGCACCTGGAGATCCGCGTGGGGCTGCCCCTTATCGACGGGCGGATCGTTAACGACGGCGCCATCTTCCACGCCAAGGAAGGCGTGATCGAAGACAATCACGGGCAACGACTGGGCTTTAGCGGCAGCGTCAACGAAACCCCCAACGGCTGGACCAGCAACTTCGAAACCATCCAGACCTTCTGCTCCTGGAAGCCTGGCGGCGCCGAGGCCATCGATGAACTGGAGGCTGGCTTCCTGCGGCTCTGGGAAAACCGAGATTCCGGTGCCCGCACCTTCACCCTCCCCGAGGCAATCCGCCAGCAGCTGGCCATCTTCCAACCAACCGAAGGCGTGCCCCGACGCCTCAAACCTTTCCTCAAAAATCTGCCCGCGCCGGAGCCAGAGCCCGTCGGCGAGATCGTCCCCGACATCGATGAACGGCGTCGCATTGTGTGGAGCTATGTGCTTCAGGTCGCTGGCAGCGGTCTGCCGGGAGCTGAACGGGTCGGTGAGGGCACCAGTGCCGTCACCCCCTGGCCCCATCAGCAGCGAGCCTTCCAGCGCCTCTGGCAGCAGTGGCCGCCGAGGCTACTGATCGCCGATGAAGTGGGCCTTGGCAAAACGGTGCAGGCCGGATTGCTGCTGCGCCAGGCCTGGTTGAGCGGCCGCGCCCGCCGCATGCTGGTGATGGCACCGGCATCGGTGCTCAGCCAATGGCAACGGGAACTGCGCGAGAAGTTCGGCCTCGACTGGCCCATCTACAGCGGCAAGTCACTCGACTGGCAGGCCTCCCGCTTCCGTCCAAAAGGTGAATCCCGCCCCGTGAGCCGTGACACCTGGACCGCAGAACCCTTTGTGCTGGTCTCCAGCCACCTGATGCGTCGCCGTGACCGTCACAAGGATCTGCTGGAAGCCGAGCCCTACGACCTGGTGGTGCTCGATGAAGCCCACCACGCCCGCACCCGCCGGGAGAACAACAGCAGCGGCGGTGAGCGCCTCCGCCCCAATACCTTGATGCAGCTGATGCAGCAGTTGCGTCAGCGCACCAACGGTCTGCTGCTGCTCACCGCCACACCGATGCAGGTGAGTGTGCTGGAGGTGTGGGACCTGCTCGCCCTGCTGGGCATGCCCCCCGAGTGGACAGAAGACGCCTTTGAACGCTTCTTCGAGTGGGTGGAGAAGGAAAACCCGGATGAGGCCACTCTGTCGTACCTGGCCGGGCTTTGGCGCAGCAGCGTGTCGGCCTTTGGCGAGGCACCAGGCAATGCCATGCCAGAAGCTCTGCGAAAGTCGCCACTGCGCAAGCGCAAGGCCCTGCGGGCGCTCAACGACACCGACCCCCTTTCGCGCCGCAATCTCGGCATCGAGATCCGCCAGGCCTCGCTGGCCCTGGCAAAACGCTGGACCCCGGTGCAGGGGCTGATCTCCCGCCACAGCCGCAATCTGTTGCGGGCCTACAAGCAGCAGGGATCGATGGAGCTCGCCATCGGCACCCGCCATGTGGACGACCGCTTCCTGGAGAGCACCTCGCAAGAGCGGGCGCTTTATGACGCCGTGGAGGATTTCATCTCCAGCCAGTACGCCCAGGCAACCGGCCAGAAGAAATCAGCGGTTGGCTTCGTGATGACGATTTATCGGCGCCGGCTCGCCAGCAGCGTGGCCGCCCTGGTTTCAACTTTGGAAAAACGGATGGCCGGCCAGCAGCAGCAGCTGGAGGAAGACGCCGCCGCCAGCGAAGACGACGACATCAACGGAGAACTCACCCTCGATCTCGATGGTATGCAAAGCGCTTTCCAGGACATGTCTGTCCAGGATGAGCTCGATGCCATCGGGGTGCTGCTTGATCAGGCCCGTCCATTGGTGGGACATGACAGCAAGGGGACAGAGTTCCTGAATGCAATCAATGAGTTACAGACCCACGGCTATAAGCAGGTCATCGTCTTCTCCCAATACACCGACACGGTCGATGCCCTCAAAGCACTGTTGGTCAGTGCCGGCCGTACCAGCCTGATGACGTTCACTGGGCGTGGTGGTGAGCTGCTGCAAAAAGGTGGTGAATGGAAAGCCCTGAACCGCGAGTCCACTAAGCGCGAGTTCAAGCAGGGCAAGGCCGACATCCTTCTCTGCACCGATGCGGCTGCCGAAGGCCTGAACTTCCAGTTTTGCGGAGCCCTGATCAACTACGACATGCCCTGGAATCCGATGCGGGTGGAGCAGCGCATCGGCCGAATCGACCGTATCGGCCAGAAATTTCCCCAGATGCAGATCATCAACCTGCACCTCGAAGGCACCGTGGAAGCCGATGTGTACAGAGCGCTGAAGGGCCGGATCGCGATGTTCGAGCAGGTGGTCGGCAAGCTGCAGCCGATCCTGGCCAAAGTCTCCAGTTCGATTAGCCAGGTCACCCTGGCCAGCCGCGATCAACGGGATAAGGCACGGGCATCCGCTGTGGCTGCTGTTGCACAGGAACCCGAGCTCAAGGGTCTGGACCTCGATGAAGTCATGCAAGACCTTGACGCCATCCGTGATGTGGTTAACAACCTGCAGCCTTCACCGCTCACTCTGGCAGACCTTGAAGCCATCCTTAGACAACCGTCGTTGCTACCGCCAGGTTGTCGTGCCCGGCCAATTGGTGCCTTTGACTTCGCCTGGACCCAGCCCGGTCTCGACAAGGAAATGCGCGTTACCTGCAACGCTGACTATTATGAGGACAATAGCGATAGTTGTGAGTTGTGGGTGCCTGGGAGTCCGTTGTTTCCAATGGAGGAATGCCAAGCTCTTGCCGAGAGAAACATTCCCCAGCGAAAATCCTTTAAAGAAGCAGTGAAAGGCCTGCAGAATTAAAGGGGGCGTCCCGCCAAGTGGTGTAAATCCCTGGGCTCAGCACCGGCGTAGCCGGTGCTGACGGTCCGTTGCTCAGAGCCCTTGCGGGGGAATGGGTGGGCTGGTCTGTGACTCTGGTCGGAGCACTACCACCTTCCCGAGACCAGACC
>CAMCMT010000041.1 GCA_945875915.1 Synechococcus sp. UW140
CTGCTGGTGCTGGCATCGCTGCCGGCACCAATCCGCTCGATCGTTTCCACCTCAAACGGCACCCCGGCCGCCCGCAACGCCCGGGTCACCACCTCCGCGGGGGCGGAGGGGTCGGCGCCGGGCAGCTTGAGCGTGACCCGATAGGGGGCGGCAGCGGGGGTGGGCGTGGCAGCCCGGGGCTTGGCCGGGGCTTGGGCGCTTGCGGAACCGGCGGCGGCCCCTTGGGCGTTGCCCTTGGCGCCGGGCTTAGCCCCAGGGCCAGCAGCGCCCCCGGCGGCAGCAGCTCCGCCGGTGGCGCCGCTGGCCTTCTGGTCTGGTTTGGCCCCAGTGCCTGGGCTGGACACGATGCCCGAAGGGGGGACTAGGGGAGAGGCTCCGGAGCTCCCCGCCGCCGGATTGGCCCCGGCTTGGCCCTGGGCCGCGGAGTTGGCCTGGGGGGCCGGTCCCCCAGTCGCCTGGGGAGAGCCAGCCCCGGGGGACGGGGCTGGAGTGGGGGCAGGGGTATCGAAGCTGGCGGCCAGTTGCCGGGCGATCGGGTTGTTGGCACAGCTCCCTAGCAGGGGGGCTAGCGCCAGGGCCAGGGCGAGGCAGTGGCGGGTGCCCGGCAGCCGGGGAATGCCCTGGGGGAAGGCCTGGGCCCCAAGGCGATGCCTCTCTGGACCCTGCAAGCGTGGCACCGCGATCACCCTCACGCGATCGCCCTCAACTGTTGGCCGGTCTGATCACCCGCACGGCACTGGCCCGCATCCGCCCGGTTTTTGTGGTGGCCGGAGGTTTCTTCGCGGCGGCGGGCTTGGCTCCTGCCGCCTTGGCCGCCGGTTTAGGGCTCGAGGCCTTGGTGGCGCTGGACTTGGCGGCCCTGGTCGCCTTGGCCTGGGCCTTGCCCGTGGCGGCCTTGGCGGCCAGCAGCTCCACCGCCTGCTCCAGGGTGATTGTGTCGGCGGTGGTGCCTTCCGGTAGGGAGGCATTCACCTTGCCCTGCTTCACGTAGAGCCCGTAGGGACCATCGAACACCTGGATCGATTCGTCGGAGCCGGCCGGGGCGCCCAGGTCCTTGAGGGCGGTGCGGCCACCGCGCCCCTTCTTGGGGGTGGCCAGCAGCTCCACGGCCCGAGCCAGGCCCACCAGCAGCACGTCATCCTCGGCCTTGAGGGAGCGGTAGTCCTTTTCGCCCTTGCCCTTGTCGTGCACCACGTAGGGGCCGAAGCGGCCCAGGCCCGCCTGGATCTTGCCCCCATCGGGGTGCTCGCCTAGGAATCGCGGCAGCCGCAGCAGGCCGAGGGCGTCCTCCAGGCCCAGCTCCTCCGGTTTGGTCCCCTTGGGCAGGGAGGCGCGCTTGGGCTTGGGAACCTCGTCACTGACCTGGCCCAGCTGCACGTAGGGCCCGTACTGGCCGAACAGCAGGTACACCTGCTCGCCGGTGTCTGGGTCTTCGCCTAGGGATTCGGGCCCCTCCACCTTTTGCTTGAGGATCAGGGCGGCCTTGTCGGCATCCAGGTCGGCCGGGGTGATTTCGCCCGGCAGGGTGGCCTTGACCAGCTCTTCGCTGCCGTCGTCCGCCACCCGCTTGGTTTCCAGATAGGCGCCGAAGCGGCCGATCCGCACGACGCAGGGCAGGCCCTCCAGGGTGATGGTGCGCGAGGCGGTGGGGTCGATGTCGCCTTCCCGTTGCTGGACCTGGGTTTCTAGGCCCGTTTCACCCTTGTAGAACTTGTTGAGATAGGGCAACCACTGGACGGTGCCGTGGGAGATCTCATCGAGGGTGTTCTCCATCCTGGCCGTGAAGCTGGTGTCCACCAGGTCCGGGAAGTGCTCCTCCAGCAGGGCCGTGACGGCAAAGGCCGTAAAGCTGGGCGTAAGGGAGTTGTTCTGGAGGGTGGCGTAGCCGCGATCCACGATCGTGCCGATAATTGAGGCGTAGGTGGAGGGGCGGCCGATGCCTTCCTTTTCCAGCATCTTCACCAACGCCGCTTCGCTATAGCGGGCTGGGGGCTGGGTTTGGTGGCCGAGGGCCTCCACGGCCTTGCAGCTGGGGCGATCGCCCACCTTCAGGGCCGGCAACAACACCTCCTGGCCCTCCAGGGCGGCGTCGGGATCGTCGCTGCCCTCCACATAGGCCCGGAAGAAGCCGGCGAAATCAATGCGCTTGCCCGAGGCCCGGAAGCGGGCGTCACCGCTCTCCAGCTCTACCGAGACCATGGTGAGGCGGGCATCGGCCATCTGGCTGGCCACGGTGCGCTTCCAGATCAGCTCGTAGAGGGCCAGGTCCTTGCCATCGAGGCCGGTGTCCTTGGGGGTGCGGAACCGTTCGCCGGCGGGGCGAATCGCCTCGTGGGCCTCCTGGGCGTTGCGGGCCTTGGTGGTGAACTGGCGCGGGGCTGGGCTGAGGAATTCCTGGCCGTATTTCTCGTTGACGCAGCTGCGGGCCGCCGTAATCGCCTGGTCGGAGAGGTGCACCGAGTCGGTGCGCATGTAGGTGATGAAGCCACGCTCGTAGAGGCCCTGGGCCGTGCGCATGGTCTCCCGGGCCGAGAGCCGCAGCTTGCGGTTGGACTCCTGCTGCAGGGTGCTGGTGGTGAAGGGGGGGACGGGTTTGCGAACCGTGGGCTTCTCCTCCATCTCGGCCACCCGCCAGGGGGCGATTTGAACGGCCGCCTGCAGGCTGCGGGCCTCGCTTTCGCTCAGCAGCTTGACCTTGCTGGCGGCCTTAAGGCCGCCGGTGTTTTCGTCAAAGTCGGAGCCACCGGCGATGCGCTCGCCCTTGAGGTGGGTGAGCTTGGCCTCGAAAGCGCCCCCAGGTTGTTGCAGCTGGGCCTTGAGGTCCCAGTAGCTGCCGCTGCGGAAGGCCCGCCGGGCCCGCTCCCGCTGCACCAACAGCCGCACGGCCACCGATTGCACCCGGCCGGCCGATAGGCCCCAGGCCACCTTTTTCCAGAGCAGGGGCGAGAGGGTGTAGCCCACGAGGCGATCGAGGATGCGCCGGGTTTCCTGGGCATGGACCAGCTCCATGTCGAGTTCCCGGGTCTCGTGGAGGGCCCTGCTGATCGCCTCTTTGGTGATCTCGTGGAACACCATCCGCTTCACGGGCACCTTGGGCGCCAGCAGCTGCAGCAGGTGCCAGCTGATGCTTTCCCCTTCCCGGTCTTCGTCGGTGGCCAGCAGCAGGCGGTCGGCGCCTTTGAGGGCGTCCTTGAGCTCCTTGACCACCTTTTTCTTGTCCTTCGGCACCACGTAGAGCGGTTCGAAGTTGTTGGCGGTGTTGACGCCGAGGTTGGCCCACTTCTCTCCCTTGTGGGCCGCCGGGATTTCACTGGCGTTGTTGGGCAAGTCACGCACGTGCCCCATCGAGGCCTCCACCCGGAAATCCTTGGGCAGGAAGCCACGAATGGTGCGGGCCTTCGTGGGGCTCTCAACGATGACCAGCGTGTGCGCCACAGGCAGGCGAAAAACCGGTTCCCTCTTTATCGCATCGCCGGACCGCCCGCCCAATCCGGTGCGGGAGTGCTCAAGCGAGCAAGCTCGGAATCGACCGGCACAGCTACAGTCCGGCCAACGGGTAAGGCTTCCCAGCAGTGATGACCCTCCAGGCAGCCCTTGAACCGGTTCTGGCCTTGCCGGCTTTCTTGGCCTTGGCCCATTCCTTCCCCACATCCAGCCTCTTAGCGGCGGCTGGCGCTAGCCCTGCGGCCAGCCCAGAGGCCTTGCCTGCGATCACGGCCCTGCAGATCAATGCCGGTGCCATTGCCCCTGAGGCGGCGGTGCTCGTGGCCATGCTTGCCTGCCTACTGGTGGACCTGGCCGGCGAGAAGGCTGCAAGCCGTTGGGTGCCTCCGATTTGTTATGCGGGCCTGGGTGCCTCCCTCGTGCTGCTGGCGCTCCAATGGAACGCGCCGCTTCAACCAGCCTTCCTGGGCTCGTTTCTGCCCGACAACCTGTCCATCGCCTTTCGGGGCGTGGTTGCCTCTTCCACCTTGCTGTCCCTGCTGATCAGCTGGCGTTACGTGGAGCGCAGCGGCACGCCGGTGGGGGAATACGCCGCGATCCTGCTGGCCGCCACCTTGGGGGCAATGGTGCTTTGCGGCTCTACCGACTTGGTGACGATCTTCGTCTCCCTGGAAACCCTCTCAGTGGCCAGCTACCTACTGGCCGGCTACATGAAGCGGGACGCCCGCAGCTCGGAAGCGTCCCTAAAATATTTATTAGTTGGATCGGCCGCAGCGGCCGTCTTCCTCTACGGCGCCTCCCTGCTTTACGGCCTCACCGGTGGCAGCACCAGCCTCGATGCCGTCGCCCTGGCCCTGCAGACCGCCACCACGCCTGTGGCAGCGCTGGCCCTGGTGTTCGTGCTGGCCACGGTGGCTTTCAAAATTGCGGCTGTGCCCTTCCACCAGTGGACTCCTGATGTCTATGAGGGCTCCCCCACGCCGGTGGTGGCCTTCCTCTCTGTGGGATCTAAGGCGGCTGGTTTTGCCTTGGCCCTGCGAATCCTGGTGGGTTGCTTTGAGGGCTTCCAGGAGCAGTGGAAGCTGCTGTTCACCGTGCTAGCGATTTTGAGCATGGTGCTGGGCAACATCGTGGCCCTGGCCCAGACCTCGATGAAGCGGATGCTGGCTTACAGCTCGATCGGCCAGGCGGGCTTCGTGATGATCGGCCTGGTCTGCGGCACCAAAGATGGCTTCGCCGCCATGGTGCTTTATATGGCTGCCTACCTATTCATGAACCTGGGGGCCTTTGCCTGCATCATTCTCTTCTCCCTTCGCACCGGCAGTGATCGCATCTCCGACTACGCCGGTCTCTATCAAAAGGATCCCCTGATCACCCTGGGCCTCAGCCTTTGCCTGCTATCCCTGGGCGGCATCCCGCCGATGCTGGGCTTTTTTGCCAAGATCTATCTATTTTTTGCCGGCTGGGCCGATCACCAATACCTACTTGTGGTCGTCGGCTTGGTCACCTCGGTGGTGTCGATCTACTACTACATCTCCGTGATCAAGATGATGGTGGTGAAAGAACCCCAGGAAGCCTCCGATGTGGTCAAGGCCTATCCGCCGATCACCTGGGCCGTTGAAGGAATGCAGCCCCTGCGGGCGGCCCTTATTACCTGCGTGGTAATTACGGCTGTCGGTGGCATTCTCTCCAACCCCGTGTTCAGTTGGGCCAGCACGGCTGTGACCGGCACGCCGATGCTGCAGCGGGCGATCACCCTGGCCAGTGCCACCTCCTTGAGTTAGGCTTTCCCTTGAACGATTGCGTTGCTGAACTGAGCCACATCAGCAAGATGTATGGCACCGGGGATACGGCTGTTGTCGCCCTCAATGACCTCACCCTGCGGGTGCAACGGGGCGAGTATCTGGCGGTGATGGGCACCTCCGGCTCAGGTAAGAGCACGGCAATGAACATCCTCGGTTGCCTCGATCGCCCCAGCAGCGGGAGTTACCAGCTCAATGGCACGGCGGTGCAGGATCTCTCCGATGACGCCCTGGCCGACCTGCGCAACCGGGAACTGGGCTTTGTCTTCCAGCAGTTTCACCTGCTGGCGGAAATGAGTGCCCTTGACAACGTGATCCTGCCGATGATCTATGCCGGCCTTTCGGCCGAGGAGCGGCGCCAGCGGGCGATCACGGCCCTCGAGAGGGTGGGCCTGGCCCAGCGGTTGCACAACAAGCCAAACCAGCTCTCCGGCGGTCAGCAGCAGCGGGTGGCCGTGGCCAGGGCGATCATCAACCAGCCTGGCCTGCTGCTGGCCGATGAACCCACAGGCGCCCTCGATTCCCGCACCACCGCTGAGGTGCTGGATCTGTTTGGCGAGCTCCATCGCCAGGGCATGACGATCCTGATCGTCACCCATGAACAGGAGGTGGCCGAGCGGGCCAGCCGCCTGGTGCAGTTCCACGATGGGCGCCTACTCAGCGACAGCGCCAACCCCTGAGGCCGGTCAGTCGTCCTTTCAGCTGGCCTTGGTTTTGGCCTGGCCATAACCTGGGGCCTTGGGCCGCTCCAGGCTCTGGAGCAACTGGCCCATCAACTGGGCCACCACATCCTGGCCGGCCAGGCCCCGGCCGGGATCCAGTTCGCCCGGCTCCACGGCCACCCAGCCGCCATCGGCCGGCTGGCGCACCTCGAAGTGCAGGTGGGGCCCGCTACTGAGGCCCGTGCTGCCGACCCGGCCGATCACTTCGCCTTGCCTCACCCAGTCGCCCGGACGCGCGTAGAGCTCCGAGAGGTGCCCGTAGAGGGTGCGGCGCAGGGGGCGCCGGTGCTCCAGCTCCACCGCCAGGCCATAGCCGCCGGCGGGGCCGCTGGCCATCACCCGCCCGGAGAGGGCCGCCACCACGGGGGTGCCCTCTGGGGCAGCCAGGTCGCGGCCGGCATGCATCAGCCAGCTGCCTAGCAAGGGATGCAGCCGATAGCCAAAGGTGCTGGTGGTGATCGCAGAGCCGATTACTGGGAAGAGCATCAGCCGGTCACCATTGCCGGCCAGGGGCAGGGGCCTGGGGGTGACCCGAAAGACGCTCGAGAGGCTGAAGCTGCCCTCGCCGCCTGCCAGTAGGGCCGAGACCGGCACCGAGATTGGCGGCGGCAGCAGGCCTTCCCCCAACCCACTGTCCAGCCCACCATTCAGCCCACCGGCCAGGCCGCTCTGGCCATGGCGCCGCCAGCGCACGGCAAAGCCAGCCCGGCACTCCTGCTCGGAGAGGGCGCCGGTGCGGCAGGCCTGCTGCTGGGCTGGCACATCGATCGGTACCAGGGCCCCCCCCTGGCGGATCTGGCTGCGCTCCGTTGGGGTCACGACCCCCTGGCGCACCAGGTTGTCGAGCGATTCATCAAATCGCCGCGGCGGTGGGCTGGCCAGGCTGGCGTCGGAGGGGCGCAGGGGGGCCAGGGAGGCGGTACCCCCCGCTGGCAGCTGGGGGGTGAGGGGGGCAATCGGTCGGTTGGGGGCCTGGCCGCCGCCGGCTTCGCCTGCAGGCTGCGCTTCGAATTGGGCCCAGGCCAGGCCGCTGCCCAGCAGGGGGATGGCTCCCAGCACCAGGGGCAACCAGCGGGAACAGGGCAAGGGGGACAAGGGCGAATCGCGATCGGACCAGTTTAGAAACGGCGATGCAGGCTCCTCTGCTGGCCGGCCCGGCCGATCAGCAGGCTGCCGTCGAGGCCCAGGCCCTGGGCCTGCCAGAGCTCGCCTTCATGGGCAATCGCTGGGGCGGGTAGCCAGAGCCGCGCCTGCGCTTCGGAGCGCACCAGCTCGGCCTGGTTCGCCTTGGCGCAGGCCCAGTCCAGGGCCCGCAGCACCCGGGCCGCCAGGGATAGGGGATCGGCTAGCCGGCGGGCCCCGCTGGCCCCCAGGCGGTGGCCGGGCCTGGCGGCCAGGGCCTCGGCGAGGCCAATGGCCCCGGGCGGCACCCGGTTCCAGCCATTGAGGCCCAGGCCGACCCGGGCCAGGGCGATGCTCGCCCCGCGCAGCCGCAGCCGCGGCAGCAGCCCCGCCAGCTTGCGATCGCCGATCAGGAGATCGTTGGGCCATTTGATCCGCACAGCCAGGCCGAGGGCCTCCAGCTCCCGGGCCAACCCCACCGCCACGGCCAGGCCCAGGGCTGCTGGGGTTTCCGCTTGCTCGGGCCAGGGCAGGGCGGCACTCAGCCATACCCCGCCGAGGGGGGAACTCCAGGGACGGCCCTGCTGGCCGTGGCCCCGGCTCTGGCGATCGGCCAGCACCACTAGGGGGGGCGAAGCTCCTTTTAGCAGCAGGCGGTCCAGTTCCGTTTCGGTGCTGCTGCACTGCCGCAAGCGCTGGATTCGCCACGGCTGGGGCGGCGGCAGGGGGCTAGCCGCACTGCCGACGGGAGCGCTGGCGAGGAAAACCCCTGGGGGGTGCGGTTCGGGGCGTTGGGCCAGGCGTCGCCTGGCGGCCGCCACCGCGCCGTTCAAAGTTCCTTCAGCCAGCTGCCCATGCGGCGGGCGCCAGCGACCAGCTCGGAGCTGGGCTGGACCAGGGCCAGCCGGGCCCAGCCCTCGCCGCCGGCGCCAAAGCCGCTGCCCGGGGTGAGGCAGACGCCACTGCGTTCCAGCAGCTGGGCGCAGGCCGCCTCCGCATCCAGCCCCTGCTCGCTGGCCGCCTCGGGCAAGGCCAGCCAGAGGTAGAGGGCCATCGAGGGGGTCTGCACCGGCCAGCCCTCCGCCGCCAGGGCCGCCTGCATCGAATCGCGGCGCTCGCGGTAGGTGGTGCATAGGCGGGCGGGCCAGTCAGGCGCCTGCCCTAGGGCGGCAATGGCGCCGGCCTGCAGGGCCAGGGACTGGTTGAAATCCACCACCCCCTTGAGCTGGCGCAGGGCCGAGATCAGCCCCTCGGCGCCGATCGCAAAGGCCAACCGGGAGCCCCCCAAGCACCAACTCTTCGAGAAGGAAAAAAATTCAATCCCCACCTCCCGCCAGAGGGGATTGCGCAGCAGGGCCGGGGCCTCGCCGTCTAGGGCCAGATCGACGTAGGGGTTGTCGTGGGCGAACACCACGTCATGGCGCCGGGCCCGCTCCGCAGCCTGATCCACCCAGTCCTGCTGGCCCACCGTGGCGGTGGGATTGTGGGGGAAGCCGAGCACCATCAACTTCAGGGCTTCCCATTCACTGCTGGGGATCTGATCAAAATCGGGACGGAACCCCTGCTCAGGGAGCAGGCGCAGGAACTGGGGCTGGGCCGAGGCCAAATGCAGCCCGCCCAGGTGGGAGGGGTAGTAGGGATCCAGCAGCAGGGCCCGATCGCCCGGATTGAGCACGGCCAGGGGTAGGTGGGCGGTGCCCTCCTGGGATCCCACCAGCAGCAGCACTTCCCGATCCGGATCCACGCCCACACCGAAACGGCCCTGGGCCCAGGCGGCCACGGCCTCGCGGAAGGGCCGGGTGGCGCCATGGAGGCAGTAGGAGGCGCTTTCGGGTTGCTGCAGGGCGGCGGCCATGGCCGCAATCGCCGCGGGCGGGGGCTGCAGGTCGGTGGAGCCGAGGGATAGATCCAGGAGGGGAGCCAGTCCCTGCTCGGCCGCCCGCTGGCGGTAGGTCAGTTTGCGTTGGTCGTTGCGGGCAAAGACGCCATTGCCCAACCGGGCCAGGCGCTCAGAGATGGGCATCCAGGAAGGCCTGCAGCTGGGGCTTGGCCATGGCGCCCTCGTGGCGGGCGATCTCAGCGCCGCCCTTGAACACCAGCAGGGTGGGTAACCCTTGGATCTGGCAGGCGTCGCGGCTGAGCGGATTGGGGTCGGCCTCCAGCTTGGTGACGACCAACCGGCCGGCGTACTCGCCAGCGGCCCAATCCATCAACGGCGCCATCAGGCGGCAGGGTCCACACCAGGAGGCCCAGACATCCACCAGCACGGGGGTGGCGGCGGCCAGTACCTCGGCCTCAAAGGTGGCGTCGCTGAGGGCGACGACGGTGGGGGCTTCGGCCACGGCCTGGGATTGCATTGACGGGGATTCTAGAAAGCCGGCGTCAGAGCTCCTCCGAGCTCCTCCGACCTCCTTAAAGCTTGTCGATCGAGCGCTTCAGGGCTTCAAGTTCGTTGTCCACCTCGGCCACCTGGACAGCCTCCAGCTTGGGCAGGGGGACATCGGCCGCCGGCAAGGCCACCGGAGCCGGTGCGCCCGAGAGGCGGTTCTTGAGGGCGGCCAATTCGTCATCGACGTCGCTGCCGCCTTGCAGGGCTTGGAACTGGCTTTCCAGGTCGGCACCGGCCAGCTCGGCAGCCGCCTGGCTGCGGGCTTCCAGCACCTGCACTTTTTCCTCCATCTGCTCGAAGGCCGCCATGGCGCCATCGGTGCCCAGGCCGCTGACGGCGCTTTGCAATTGCTCCTGGGCCTTGGCTGCCTGGGCCCGGGCCTTGAGCATGTCCTTCTTGGTGCGGGCCTCGGCGATCTTGCCTTCGAGGCCCATCAGGCTTTTTTTGAGCGACTCCACCTGGCCTGACTGGCTCTGCAGCTGGGTGTTGAGGGCGTCGGCGGTGTCCTGGTAGGTCTTGCGGCGGGTGAGGGCTTCGCGGGCCAGGTCTTCCTCGCCCTTTTGCAGGGCCAGCTCGGCCCGCTCGTACCAGGTTTTGGCCTGGGTGCCGGCCTGCTCGGCCTGGTTCTGGATGCGTTTCTGGCTGGCGATGGCGGTGGCCACGGCCTGGCGCAGCTTCACCAGCTCCGCCTGCATGTCCGCCACGGACTGGTCGAGGATTTTGCCGGGATCTTCGGCACTACTCAGCACCGCATTGGCGTTGGCCCGCACCAGACGGCTAAGGCGAGCAAAGAAACCCATGAACTTGGTCCAGGCGCAGGTACTTAGGTTAGCCAGCCCCGGGGCTCCCATAACAGTTCGGAACCCCCATGCTTTGCCATCCCCTGGCGTGGGAGCCAGCGGGTCGGCCGCCTTAGCCTGGGCCCATGGCAATCGCCCCCCGTAACCAAAGTCGCCGGCAGGGTTCGGTCACCCTGTTAATGCCGGCTCCGCGGGCATCTGCCAGCCCCCTAGGCAGCTGCCTGGCCCAGTTGCAGGTCGAATGGCGCGCTGCCGGCAACCTGGCCGCCCTTTGGCAGGCCTGGCCCAAGATCGCTGGCCCCCAGCTGGCGCCCCACTGCCGGCCCCTGAGCCTGCGTTCCGGGCGACTGGCGGTGGGGGCCAGCCATCCCCAGTGGCTCCAGGCCCTGCGTTACAACAAGCACCAGCTGCTCGGGGCCTTGCGGGGGGCCGGGTTCAGCGTGCGCGATCTCACGATCCAGCTGCACTATCTCGAAGCCCCCCAGACCCAAGGTGCCCTCAGTGAAGCGGCCATCTGGGCGGCCCATCCCAGCCGGGTCGATGTCCACGGCATGGGTACCTGCCCCCCTTGCGGTCGCCCAGCCCCCAAGGGCGAAATGCGGCGCTGGGGCCATTGCAGCTTTTGCCAGCGCCATGAACCCGGACTGCTGCCTGACCAGGCTCCCTAAGCCCAACTGGCCGGCCGTGGGGAGGGGCCAGGCACTAGCCAGGGGCAAGCCCCAGTCCTGGGCCAAATTCAAGGTTCGAGCCATGCAAAAGGCCGCGAACCATGCCCAGACGATCGGGCAGGCCTAGGGCCGAATCGGGCTCAGTAACGCTCGGGGCGGGGATCCTGCCAGTTGGCGGTCACAGCAAAGTTGTCTTTGAGGGCCTGGGCCTGGCGGGCTAGCTCCAGCCGATCGACGCGCCAGAGTTGGTAGAGCCCGTAGTGGGCCAGGGTCACGCGAGCCACGGGTTGCCAATAGGCCAGGCGGCTCGTGTCCCGATCAATCACAATTAGCACCGTTCTGCCCTGGATGGCGGCACTGGGGCGTTGGCCCTGCCGCCATTCGCGCTGGAGCCGATCAGCCAGGTTGACCAGCCCGTAGCCCCGCAGGCCCTCAAAGAGCACCACCTGGCGCGTGTAGTAATGCAGCGAGGGCTTCAAGGTGCCCACCATGGCCAGGGGCTCGCCGGGGCGGCGGAGGCGCACCACCTCGGCGGCGATCTGGCGCACTGGCAGTTGGCGCACCCGATCGCCCAGTCCAATTAACGGCTCCAACGCCGCCACACCAAACAGCACCAGGGGGAGCTGCATGGCGGCTAGCCAGGCCGGCCGCCAGCGGCTCCAGGCCAGGACCGCGGCCAGGGCTACGGCCAGGCCAAAACAGAGCCCCGCCCGCACCACCAGGCCACTGGCCAGCATCTCGGCTGGCAGGGTGGGCATCTCCGGGTCCTGGATCAGGGGAATCCAGTGGGCTGAAAAGAGCAGCCCCCCGCAGAGCACGGCCGTGAGGGCCAAGGTGGCCAGCCCCACCAGCCGGCCCCGCCAGAGGGAGGCCCCCGGCCTGGCCGGATCACGCCAGGCGACCAGGTCCTGGGCAGCCAGGGCGATCAGCACTCCGGTGGCTGGGGTGGCGGGCAGCCAGTAGCTAGGCAGTTTGGTGGCGGCCAGGGTGAAAAAGCCAAACACCACCAGCAGCCAGCAGGCGGCAAATGGGCCCAGGGAGGCCCTGGCGGGTTGGCGCCGCCCGCGGGCCAGGGCCTGGGCCAGCCCATGCAGCAACAGGGGCGTGAACGGCAGGCTTGACACCACCAGCATGGGCCCAAAAAACCACCAGGGCTGCAGGTGGTGATTCACCACCGACGTGAAGCGCTGCAGGTTGTGGTAGCCAAAAAAGCTTTGCCAGAAGGGCTCCCGCTCCACCAGCAGCTCGGCGCCGTACCAGGGCAGGGCCACGGCGGCGGTGATCACCAGACCCGGCAAGGGCCGCCACAGCCGCATCAGCAGCTTTGGCTCTCCCTGCCACCAGGCGAACAGGGCCAGGGTCAGGCCCACCAGCACCAGGGCGACGGGCCCCTTGGTGAGCACCGCCAGCGCCAAGAGCACCCAACCGGGCCACCAGCTCTGGCATTCCGGGGCGGCATAGCGGCGCCAGAAGAGCAACAGGCTCAGGGCCAGGGTGGCGGTGAAGAGAGAGTCGCTCACCGCCACCCGGCTCCAGATCAACACCAGGGGCGAGAGGGCAAAGGCCAGGGCCGCGCTGAAGGCCGTCAGGGCTGACCTGGTGGCGCCGCCTAAGCCGCCCTGGGTGGCCGCCGGTGAGGGCTGGGGCCAGCGCAGCAGGGTGGCCGCCAGGGCCAGCATCACCACCACGCTGGAGAGGGCCGAGGGCAGGCTGGCCGCCCAGGAGCCCAGGGGATTCCAGAGCGACTGGCCGGGCAGCAGGTAGCCCAACCCCATCAGCCAGTAAACGAGCGGCGGTTTGTCGTAGCGGGGCAGGCCATTGACCCGGGGGGTGAGCCAGTCGCCGGTCTCGGCCATGGCCCGGGCCGAGGCGGCAAATAGGGGCGGCGTTTCATCCACCAGGCCCGTGCTGCCCAATCGCCAGATGAAGAGGGCGATGCCACAGGCCAGTACCAGTAGCAACACTCGGCGCCGCACCTGGGGCGATGGACGCTCAAGGAACACGGCGCTTGGGCAAGGGGACGCTGGAGGGGAACCTATCGCCCGCCGCCAAGACCAACCCCTGGGCCGCCTGGAGCCAGCTCCGCCAACAGCCAGCGTTCGATGCGCTCGGCGAAAGCTGCCCGGGAGGCATGGGTTTCGGCCCAGAGGCGGCAGCTGCTCCTGTCAATCGTGGCGCTCTCCAGCACGGCCGCTGCCAGGGCCGCTACGTTATCGGCGGGCACCAGGAGGCCATTGACGCCGGGCTCCACCAGTTCGCCGGGGCCGCCGCGGCGGTAGGCCACCACGGGCACCCCGCAGGCCATCGCCTCCACCACCACATTGCCGTAGGCCTCATTCCATTTCGGCGTGTTGATCAACACCCGGCAGCGGCCCAGTTCGGCTTGGAGCTGGGCGGTGGGTAGGAAGCCGCGCCAGTCCAGGCAGCCGGCCGGCACGGAGGCTTCCACGGCCGCTGCGTAGGCGGGATCCTCCACCAGTCCCCAGATCGCCAGGCGCTGGCCCAGCTGGGCCGCCACGGCCGCCGCATCCTCCAGGCCCTTTTCAGGGGCGATGCGCCCCACCCAGCCCAGCAAGGGCTCGGGATCGGCGCAAAAGCTGTAGGCGGCCAGGTCAAAGCCATTGCCCACCACCAGGGGCGGGGCGGGCAGGTTGAAATCGGCGGCCTGGGCGTGGCTGTGGAAGGCGAGGCGGCCCTGGTTCCAGTCGGCTATCTCGGCGATGGCGGCGTCCATCACCGCGGCCACCGATCCCATGCTCACCAGATGGAAGAGGGGCGTTTGGCCCTGGGGAGTCAGCCAGAGGGGGAGCCAGTCGTAGGCCAGGTTGAGCAGGACATCAAAGTGCTGCTGCTCGGCTAGGGCCCGCTGCCAAAGCCTGGGCAGCAGGCCTTGATCGGGAATCGTGATCGCGGCATCGCGCCCTTGGTGCTGCCAGCTGGGTTGGTCCACCCCAGGGCAGGTCCAGAGCCGGGCGGTGGCGCAGGCGGGCGCCAGCCGGGAGCCCTCGCCCGCCAACACGGTGAGCTGGTGGCCCCGCTCCTGCAGTCCCGCCACCAGGGAGGTCAAGGTGAGTTCGACACCGCCACCGCGGCCGCTGCCGAGCCGGCCGATCGGGGTGCTGACCACCAGGATGCGCATCACGGTTGCTGCTCCCAGAGCTGGCGACGGCGGTTAATCAAGGCCACGGACACCAGGGCTAGGGCGGCCCCCACCCACTGCAGCGGCTTCAGGCTCTCACCCAGCAGGGCCAGGCCGCAGAGCAGGGCAAACAGGGGGGTGAGGAAGGTCAGCGACGTGAAGCTGGTGAGATCGCCGCGGCTGGCAAACCAGAAGTACAGCCCATAGGCCAGGCCGCTGCCCAGCAGGCTGGCGTAGGCCATCAGGAGCCAATCGACGCCGCTCCAGGCAGGCCAGAAGGGCGCCGCCGCCGGATCGAGGGCGGGCCGCACTAGGCAAGTGGCCAGTAGGGGCAGCGCCCCGATCAGCAGGTGCCAGCCCGTGATCACCAGGGCATCGGTGTGGCGGCAGGCATAGCGGCAGAGCACCGTGCCCACGGCCATGGCCATGGCCGCCCCCAGCATCCACAGCTCCCCCTGGCTCCAGGCGTGGTCGCCGAGGAGCTGGGGACCCTCCAGCAGCCAATGGCCCAGCAACGGCCCCGGTAAGCCAAGGCAGGCGATGCCAGCCAGGCCCACCAGCAGGCCCAGCCAGCCCACCGGGTTGATCGCATCGCCGAACAACAGCCGGGCCAAAAGGGCCACGGCCAGGGGCTGGGAATCAATCAACACCGAGCCCAAGGCGGCGCCCGTGTCGCCTAACCCCTGGGTGAGCAGGCCTTGAAACAGGCTGCCGTCGACCAGGGCAAAGAGCAGCAACCAGGGCCGATCGGCCGCGGCCACCGCCAGGGAGCGACCGCTCAGCACCGCCACTAGGAGCAGCAGCAAACCCGCTGGCAGCAGGCGCATCCAGGCGATCGTTAGGGGGCTGGCCCCCGTGAGCAGGGGCTTCATCGCCGCCATCGCCGTGCCCCAGAGGGCAAAGGGCAACACCATCCATAGCCAGCGAAGCACCAAAAGCCTTTGCCAGCCAACTGCCCCCTTTTTAAGATCCGATGACTGTGCAGTGACCTGATGGTCTGGCCCTTTCGCCGCAAATCCCGCCGAACCCTGGCGAGGATTGCCATCGAGGGGGCCATTGCCGGCCCCACCCGCGAGCGGGTTCTTAAGGCCCTGCGCCAAGTGGAGCAGCGCCAATGCCCGGCCTTGCTGCTTCGCATCGACAGCCCCGGCGGCACCGTGGGCGACAGCCAGGAGATCCACAGCGCCATTGGCCGGTTGCGTAGCCAGGGCTGCCGGGTGGTGGCCAGTTTTGGCAACATCTCAGCCTCCGGTGGCGTTTATGTGGGGGTGGCGGCCGAAAAAATCGTCGCCAATCCCGGCACCATCACCGGTTCGATCGGCGTGATCCTGCGGGGCAACAACCTCTCGAAACTGTTGAAGCGCATTGGCATCAGCTTTGAAACGGTCAAAAGCGGCCTCTACAAAGACATCCTTTCGCCGGATCGGGCCCTGTCCGCCGATGAGAGGGAGTTGCTGCAGTCGTTGATTGACAGCAGCTACGGCCAGTTCGTGGCGGCGGTGGCGGCTGGTCGCCAGCTGGAGGAGGCGCGGGTGCGTGGCTTCGCCGACGGCCGGGTGTTCAGTGGTGCCCAGGCCCTGGAGCTGGGCCTGGTCGATGAACTGGGTGATGAGGACCACGCCCGGCGCCTGGCGGCCCGCCTCGCCGGCCTCGATGAGGAGAAGACCCGACCGGTGACCTTCGGCAAGCCGCCGAAGCGTTTTGGTGGCCTGATCCCGGGCCGGGCCCTGGCCCGGGAGCTGCACCAGGCCCTGAGCCTGGAGCTGGCCTGGAGCGGCCTGCCCCTCTGGCTGCACCGGCCATGAGCGGAACCCCCCTGGGCGCCTTCCCCCAGCTCCGCGCCCTGCGCGGCGCCACCACGGCCACGGCCAACAGCGCCGAAGCGATTGGCGAGGCGGTGGCCGAACTGCTTGATGCGCTGGTGGCGCGCAATGGTCTGGAGCCCGAGCAGTTGCTATCGATCACCTTTTCGGTGACGGCCGATCTGGATGCCTGTTTCCCGGCGGCTATTGCCCGGCGCCGGGCCGGTTGGGACGGGGTGGCCCTGCTCGATTGCCAGCAGATGGCCGTGGCGGGGGACCTGCCCCGTTGCATCCGCCTGCTGGCCCATGCCTTGCTGACGACAGGCCAGCCGGTGGGCCATGCGTATTTGCGTGAGGCCAGCCTGCTGCGCCCCGACCTGGCCTCGACTCCCCAGGGATAGGCGCCCCAGGGCTTGGCCGGTCCAACTGACAGATCCACTGCCGCCCACCGCAGGCGCCGCCGACTAAAACCGATAGCGAGAATGGGGGATGGCCCCATGGCCCGGGCGACAGCCCTCTCCTCACCACACCATGACCCGATTTCTGCACCGTCTGGCGGCCCCTAGGGCCCTTGCTGCCGGTGGCCTTGGCCTAGCAGCTGGCCTTGGCCTGGCTGCTGGCCTAGCCACCGTACTGAGCCCCAGCCCTGCCCAGGCCCAGGGCACACCGAGCTTGATGGAATTCCGTTGGGATAACACCAAGGATTACCGCAAGCTCTATTACTTCATGACTGACACGGCGCGGCTGAAGTGGTCGGAGTATTACCTGCTGCTGCGGGCCAAGGACCGCCAGACCGCCATCCTCAAGCTCACCATTGCCCTGCCCAAATACTTCAACGTCAAGATCGATCCCAAGCAGGTGAAGCTCTGCTACATGAAGGAAGGCGGCATGCTGGCCCGCACAAAGTGTGAATCGGTGATTCCGGCCACGATTGAGATTGCCGCCGATGGCACGGCGATTGAAATCTTCCCCGACACGCCTGTGCCCGATGTCAAAACGATCGGGGTCTACATGAACCTGATGAATCCCTTTGACGCCGGCATGTATCAGTTCAACGCCCTGGCCCAGGCCCCTGGCGAGGTGCCGATCTCGGGCTACCTGGGCAGCTGGTTGATCCAGATTGACCCTGCCGTCGGCAACTGATCGATCCGCCTGCCCTTGGCGCCCCCCTGGCCCCAGGGGCAGGCCAAGCGCCGACCCCCGGCTGGTAGGTTTGCCAACTGATTACAGCTGCAGAGCCGAGCCGGAACCATGACCAAGCGCACCCTCGAAGGAACCAGCCGCAAGCGCAAGCGGGTGTCGGGCTTCCGGGTACGGATGCGCAGCCACACCGGCCGCCGGGTGATCCGCACCCGCCGCCGCCGGGGCCGCGCCCGCCTGGCGGTCTGAGCCCTAGGCCCACGTCCTGAGTTCGAAGTCCTTCTGCGTCCCCAGCCATGGTCCTGCCCAGGGAACATCGGCTCCGGGGGCGCTTTTTGTTTGATCGCCTCTACCAGAAGTCCCGCCGCTTCCATGGTGACTGGATGGTGCTGCGCACCATGGCCGCCGAGTCGGCCCTGCTGGGTCCTGATCTGCAGCGTCAACCGACCAGCTCCTACCGCTGTGCCGTGGTGGTGAGCAACAAGGTGAGCAAGAAATCGGTGCGGCGCAATGCCCTGCGGCGCCTGCTCCACCCCCATCTGGTTCGCTGCGGGGCCCAGCTCAAACCTGGGGCGCCGCCGCTCTGGGTGCTGCTCTCGCTCAAGCCAGGCAGCGCCGAGGTGGCCGCGGCGGTGTTGCTGGAAGAATGCTCCCAGCTTTTCGAAAAGGCGGGCCTCACTCATGCCCCAAACCAAGCCTGAACCTGAATCGACTCCAGCGGCAGCCAGCCCCGTTGCCCAACCGGCCAAAGGGGCCGCGGGCCCTGTGATTCAGGAAGATGTCTTCCTCGAGGGTGGTCCGGCCTGGGGCGACCTGGTCACCAACCTGCTGTTTGGCCTCACCCTGATCGGCATTCCCTTTGCCGTGGGGGCGATCGTGCGGGCCCTGTGGCTGCGCTTCCGCATCACCAGCCGCCGGGTCACCGTTTCCGGTGGCTGGCTGGGCCGGGACCGCAGCCAGGTGGTGTACAGCCAGATCAAGGAGGTGCGCAGCGTCGCCCGCGGCCTTGGTTTTTGGGGCGACATGGTGCTGGTGCTCACCGACGGCAGCAAGCTCGAAATGCGCGCCATGCCCCGGTTCCGCGAGGTGGAGGCCTATATCGGCGAGCGAATTGCCGCCCGCTCCAACGGCGGCAAGGGCCCGGCCCCCAGTGGCTTCCGCGTCGATAAGGCCGCCTGAAGCCCGGCCCCGCTAGCCCAGCGCCTTGAAGTCCTGACGGCCCCAGGCCGCAGCCGAGGCCCCTGCTCGGGCACACTGGCCCCATCGACTCCCCGACCCCCACCGCACCCACGCCGTGATCGGCTACATCTCCGACAACCTGCTCCTGCCAATCCTCGACTTCTTTTATGGGTTGGTGCCGAGCTACGGCCTGGCGATCATTGCCCTGACGGTCGTGATCCGCCTGGCCCTGTTCCCGTTGAGCGCCGGCTCGATCCGCAGTGCCCGGCGCATGCGCATTGCCCAGCCGGTGATGCAGAAGCGCCAGGCCGAGATCAAGGCCAAATACGCCAGCAATCCCCAGAAGCAGCAAGAAGAGCTGGGCAAGCTGATGAAGGAGTTTGGCAGCCCCCTGGCGGGCTGCCTGCCCCTGGTCGTGCAGATGCCGATCCTGTTTGCCCTGTTCGCCACCCTGCGGGGATCCCCCTTCGCCGACCTGCCTTACACCCTCAACCTCAAGGTGCTGCCGGCCGACCAAATCGCTGCCGTGGAGACCAAGCCCTTCAACAGCCCCAGCCACTCGATTTTCGTCACGGCCACCAGCCACGTGCCGGTGATCGCCACCCTGGAGAAGGGCACCAAGCTGGGCGTGGGCGACACCGAAACCGTGGACCTGCACACCAGAGAGGGCAGCAGCTTCGCCTCGGTGCTCAAGGGCGTTGAAAATGGCCAGGCCTATGCCCCTAGCTGGAGCGTCACCAAGGGCGAGGGGATCGTCAGCGTCGATGCCAATGGCACGATCAACGCCCTGGCCCCAGGAGATGCGGTGGTGGAGGCCAAGATCCCTGGCCTGGCTGCCCGCAGCGGCTTCCTGTTCATCAAGGCCCTCGGCCAGGTGGGCTTCTACACCGATGGGGCGATCAACTGGGATATCGCGATCCTGGTGGCGGCCTTTGGCGCCAGCCTGTTTGTGTCCCAGATCCTCTCCGGGATGGGCATGCCGGCCAACCCCCAGCAGTCCACGGCCAACAAGATCACGCCGGTGATGATCACGGGCATGTTCCTGTTCTTCCCCCTGCCGGCGGGCGTGCTGCTCTACATGGTGGTGGCCAACATCTTCCAGGCGGGCCAGACCTACCTGCTGGGCCGCGAAGCCTTGCCCGACAACCTGCAGGCGATCCTCGACCAGCAGGCCAGCCAGCAGACCGTGACCGCCACGGCCAGCTCCGGCGAACGCCTGCCCTTTGAACCGAAGGGCAGCAAGAAGTAGGCCGCTCGCCCAGCTTCAGTTCCCCGTTCTGACCCGACGCCTGTCCGCCAGTTCCGTCCATGGCCGATCCCCTCACTGCGATCCCGATCCAGGAGCTCAAGGCGTTTCCTGAGGGGCGGGACTGGCAGCTTGATCAGCATCTTGAGGGCTTGCCCAGCCTCACGCCGGTGCGGGGCCGGGTCCGGGCCGTGCATCGCAGCAATGTGCTCGAGGTGGAGGGCGAGGCCAGCACGATCGTCACCCTCTGCTGTGACCGTTGCCTGCAAACCTTCAACCAGGCCCTCAGCTGCCGCAACCGGGAATTGATCTGGTTGGGGGAAGCGTCCCGCTCCGATGGGGTGGATGAGGACGTGGTGCTGGAGTCGGCGGCCCAGCTGCTCGACCTCGAGGCCGATGCCTTCACCGAAAGCCTCGATCCGGCTGGCGACTTTGATCCGGCCCACTGGATCTTTGAGCAGCTACACCTGCTGCTGCCGGTGGTCAATCACTGCGGCGAGCTGTGCCCCGGTCCCAACCTGGCGGGCCCAGGCCAGGGCGCCGCTGGTGGCGACGCTGCGGGGGCTGGCCCGATCGATCCCCGTTGGGCGGCGCTCAAACAGCTGGCCCCATGAGCCAGGCCTGGGCTGACCAGCTCGACTTGCTGATCCGGGCCCGCACGCCGATCCTTTGGATCAGCAGCGGCGAGGAGGAGCGCTGCCTCACCCTGTTGGAAGGGGCCGCCCGGCGCCTCGGCAACCGCACCCTGCTGGCGTGGGATTTCATTACGGGCTTGAGCGGCATGCCCAGCCGCCAGGGGGAGGCCAGCCGTAATCCTCTGGCGGCCCTGGATGG
>CAMCMT010000042.1 GCA_945875915.1 Synechococcus sp. UW140
CCCCGCCGATGTCGCCGATGCCAACGATCCCCGCGATCCGCTCACGGATGAACCGCTCGAGACCTTCTTCGAAAAGATGTCGAAGTCGAAGTACAACGGTGTTGATCCGGCCCGGGTGATCGATCGCTATGGCGCCGACACGGCCCGCATGTTCATCCTGTTCAAGGCTCCCCCCGAGAAGGATCTCGAATGGGATGAGGCCGATGTGGAGGGCCAGTTTCGCTTTCTGCAAAGGCTCTGGCGCCTGGCAGAAACGGCCCAGGAGCGGGGTCTGAACCTGGCGGCTGGAGCTGGGGGACCGGAGGCCGTGGCGACTGCCCTAGCCCGTGCTGCTTCTGGCCCTGGCTTGAACGCTGCCGAGCGGGAGCTGCGCCGGGCTGTGCACACGGCGATCACGGAGATCAGCGACGACCTGGATGGCGACTACCAGTTCAATACCGCCGTGTCAGAGCTGATGAAGCTCAGCAATGCCATGACCAGCCACCTAGGGGGATCCGGAGATGCCTTCGCGGCCGAGTCCCTACGCACGTTGTTGATCCTGCTGGCCCCCTTCGCCCCCCACCTCGCAGAAGAACTTTGGCTGAAGCTGGCCGGCCGCAACGCCAGCGATCCCCTGGAACAGCACAGCATCCATCGCCAGAGCTGGCCCCAGGTCGATGCCACCGCCCTAGTGCGGGACACGATTGAGCTGGTGATCCAGATCAAGGGCAAGGTGCGCGGCAGCCTGGAGGTGCCAGCCAGTGCCGATAGGGCCACCCTGGAGAGTCTGGCCCTAGACAGCGACATCGCCACCAAATGGCTGGAGGGCAAGGCCCCCAGCCGGGTGATTGTGGTGCCCGGCAAGCTCGTCAACCTGGTGCCCTGAGGCCTACCTGGCCACCCTGACTTCAGGCCCTCTGAAAGCTGAGGCTGGTGGGCTGGCCCCAGTCACCGGTCGCGGTGTAGCCGCGCTGGTTGTGGCAGAGGTGCCTCAAGATCCAGAAGGCTGGCTCGGGGCTGGGCAAATCCAAGTCAGCCTGGAGCTGGGCCAGGCTGCGGCCTTGGCCATCGGCCAAGAGCGCTTCCACCTGGGCCTGGAGATCCAGAATCACGGCGGCGGCCTTTTTGCCGGCCTCAACGCCAGGCTGGTGGTAGGCGTTGACATTGATCAGTTCGCCATAGAGCCCCACCGCCCGCTCGAACAGGGCAATTAGGGCACCGAGGCTGCGGGCATCGAGCTGGCGCAGGGTGATCGTCAGGCTCTGGCGACCACCCTCATTCAGGGCGGCACGGGTTCCCTGCAGAAAACCGTCGAGGAAGTCGCCGGGGGCCTCTCCATCAATCGCATCAATCGCCGTGGGATCTGCGAGCACCTCGATGAAGTTCACAAAGAAGTTGTCGACGCCATCTCGCAGTTGCTGCACGTAGGCGTGTTGGTCGGTGGAGCCCTTGTTGCCATAGACGGCCAGGCCCTGATGCACGACCTGGCCATCGCGATCAAACCGCTTGCCAAGGGACTCCATCACCAGCTGCTGCAGGTAGCGGCTGAACACCTCCAGTCGGTCCCGGTAAGGCAGCACCACCATGTCGCGCTTGCCCTGGCCGTTGCCCGCCACCCACCAGGCCGTGGCCAGCAGGGCGGCGGGGTTGGCGCTGGCATCGGCCAGGCGGGTGCAAGCATCCATGGCCGCCGCCCCCGCCAGGAAGGCGCGGATGTCGGCCCCGATCAGGGCACCGGGTAACAGTCCCACCACGCTGGTGATGCTGGTGCGGCCACCCACCCAATCGAACAGGTCAAAGCGGGCCAACCAGCCAGCTGCCTCGGCCACCTGGTCGAGCTGGCTACCGGCCATGGTGACGGCCACGGCCTGGGCCGGCCAGGAACAGCCGGCGGTCTCCAAGGCGGCGCGGGCCTGCTGCATGCCTAGGCGCGGCTCGGGGGTGCCGCCGGATTTGCTCACCACAATCACCAAGGTGGTACCTAGGCGGCCCTCCAGGGCCGCCAGGGTGCGCGCCATGCCGTCGGGGTCGACGTTGTCGAAGAAGTGGAAGGGCAGGCCCTTGCCGGGGTTTTGCAGGGCCCGCAGGATCAGCAGGGGCCCCAGGCCCGAACCGCCGATGCCAATCCAGAGCACGTCGGTGAAGGGCTTGCCGGAGGGGGAGGCCAGGCTGCCGGCCAGCACCTCACGGCCAAAGGCCTCGATCCGATCGATCTCCTGGTTGATGTGAATCGCGGCCTGGGGATCGGGGGCCAGGGCCGGCTGGCGTAGCCAGTAATGGCCCACCTGGCGCTGTTCATCGGCATTGGCGATGGATCCAGCCTCTAGGGCCGCCATGGCCGCAAACGCCTGGTCAAAGCGGGGTTTGAGGGCGTCAAGGTCGGCCGAATCAATCGCCATCCGGCTCACATCCAGCCAGATGCCCTGGGTTGGGTCGTGCCAAAGGAGTGCACAAAAGCGTTGCCACAGCCCTTCGGCGTCCGCACCGGAGGAGACTGGAAAGGGCATCGAGGGCACTGGGGTCTTCGGGGCAAACCAACTAGAAACTACTGAGGAACTCCCCCAAAGCCCAGCCTTGCCGACCAAGAGCGATGCAATGCTTCGGGATTGAGCACCGGCAAAGCGGTCTAGGTGCCCAGGGCTCCTGGCTCAGCCAGGCAGCAGGCTGAGCCATTGGCGGCGCCGTTCCAGGGCATCAGCTCCGGAGGCGGGATCGTTATCCAGGCGCCAAACCTCCACTTCTGGAGGTGCCGCCGTGAACTGACAGGTCCGTACCCGACCCCGGCGGCAGAAGAGCAGCTCCCGGCTCTGGCCAGGGGTCCAGCCGGTTTTAAGGGCCTCGGCCTGGCTCAGGCGTTCGCCATCGAGGGCCAACAGTTCATCACCAACGGCGAGTCCAGCCTGCTCGGCGGGCCCGTGGCGATGGACCCGCTGCAGAAGCAGCCCCGAAGGCTCGGCCTTGACCGCCAACCCGAGCCAGGCGAATTGTGTCGGATTGGGGACGAGCCTAAGTCCTACATCAGCCAAATACCTCGCCAGATCAGGGTCGCCGTGGTCCTCGAGCCAGTGGGGTAGCAGGGTCTCCAGATCGGCGGCTTCAGCGGCGAAGGCGGCCAGCAGGTCGCTCTCCTGGTACCCCCGGCCCCACCGGCCGAATTGCTGCCAAAGCTGGCGGATCACCACGGATAGGGCACTGCCCTGGCGGCGCAGGTGCAGGTCGAGCACCAGGGCAATCACGGCCCCCTTCAGGTAGTAACTCACCTGGCTATCGCCGGCATAGGCGTCGGCCCGGTAGAGCTTCACCCAGGCCTCCTGGCTGCTCTCTCGCAGGCTCTGGACCTGGCGGCCGGGGGTGAGCAGGTAGCGGCTGAGGTCCTTACCCAAGTCATTCAGCAGCTCTAATTCCGAGCTCAGGCCCGCCGTTAGGGGCAGGAACTGGTCCAGATAGCTGGTGATGCCTTCGGCGAACCAGAGGCTCGGCACCACCACGGCTTGGTGGTAATCGATCGGGGTGAGTTCGGCCGGCCGCAGCCTCCGCACATTCCATTGATGCAGGTATTCGTGGGCCACCAGCTGCAGAAACTTGCGGTAACCGGCTGGGGTTTGCAGGCTGGCGCGGCCGTAAACCAGCACACAGCTGTCGTCGTGTTCGAGCCCGCCGTAGCCCTCATCAAGGAGATGCAGGATGAACAGGTAGGCGTCGCTGGCGGGGGCCTGGACACCCATCAGCCGGCAGCAGGCTTCGGCCGTGGCTTGAACATCGCTCAGCAGGTTCGGGCAATGGCGCTGCAGCCAGTCGTTGGAGTCCGCTGCCCCCTCCCAGGTGACCCAGCGGTGGGGCACGCCCGCCACGGAAAAGCTGTCGCAACGGTGGGGGCCCAGCTCCAAGGGGGCATCGATCAGCTGGTCGAAATCGCGGGCTAGCCAGGCGCCCTCGCCGCTTGGGGGCAGGGGCACGAAGGCCTGCCACTCGGGGGGGTGGCGGATCTCCAACCGGTGGGGGGACCAGCGCTCACCTTCAAGCTCCAGCACCACCGCCGCCAGGGCAAAAAAGCCGTGGTCGCCATCGAGGTGGCAGGTGCGCACGGACAGCTCCGTGGCCATGACCCGGTAACGAATCCGCAGGGAAGCCCCAACCCGGCCGGCTAGATCGAGCTGCCAGCTGGCCGGTCCCAGGCGCCGAATCGGGCAGGGCTGCTCACCGCAGACCACCTCCAGACCCTCGAGATGGCGCACGTAGTCGCGGATCAGGTAGGAGCCAGGGGTCCAGGCGGGTAGGCGCAGGCGCAACTGGGGCCTGGGGACCGCTAGCTCGAGGGTCACAGCCAGCAGGTGGCGCTGGGGATCGCCCAGATCGAGGCAAACGGTGGGCACGCGTTGGCTCAGGGGCGGAGGTGGGGCTTTGGCAGGGAAGGGGCCAGGGGCTCGCTTGAACCGGTACGGACAGGCCCTTCCAAGGTCAACTTGGCTCCGGCAAAGCCGCTGCTCGCGGCAGCTTGCAGGGCCTGGCGCAAGGCGTAGCGATGGCTGATCTGGCTTAACAGCTCCTGCAGGGGGCTTGCGGCGGCGATGCGGCCCAGGTCCCCCACCAGGGCCAGGGAGCCATCCAGTTGGCGCGCCCAGCCGAGGCTGAAGCTGCTCGATTGGGGGGGCTTACGGGCGAACAGCTTGGCCTGGTTTGGCCGATGCGGGTCTCCTGCCAGGTCCAGTCGCAGCAGCACCGGCACCCGTTCGCCAGCAAAGCCCTCCACGGCACCGCCGCGCTGCACCTCCTGACCCAGGTCAGTGAGGGCTTCGGCGAGCAGGTCCACGTCGCGCAGCAGCGTGGGCAGGATGGATAGATGGGACATGGACGGGATGCCCGCTTTTTCCGACCCTAGCGATGTCGACCGGGCCGTCCAGTGGCCGTTGCCACCGGCCGGGTGGCTCCTGGCTGATTCCAGGGGCGGCTGCGGTGGCGGGGTTAGGGCTGGGGCCGGCTACAGGGCTGAAACAGGTCCCACGGAGCCTGGGCGACCCCTGCGCCTGGGGGTGATGGCCTCCGGCAATGGCAGCAATTTCGAGGCCCTAGTGGAGGCAAGCGCCCGCCAGCTGCTGCCTGCCCAGGTGGTCAGCCTGGTGGTGAATACCCCGGGCTGTGGCGCCAGCCAACGGGCCGAACGGCTGGGCATTCGTGTCACCTGCCTGAACCACCGCAGTTTCGCCAGCCGCGACAGCCTCGATGGCGCCCTAGTGGAGCACTTCCAAGCAGTTGCCGTGGATCTGGTGGTGATGGCCGGCTGGATGAGGATTGTGACCAGCCGCCTGATCAGGGCCTACCCGGAGCGGTTGGTGAATATCCACCCCTCCCTGTTGCCTAGTTTTCGTGGTGTCGATGCGATCGGCCAGGCCCTGGCAGCGGGGGTGCGCCTCAGCGGCTGCACGGCCCATCTGGTGAGCGAGGAGGTGGACGCGGGGCGGATCCTCGCCCAGGCGGCCGTACCCGTGATCCCGGGCGACAACCACACCAGCCTGGGCCGCCGAATTCAAGCCCAGGAACACCTGATCCTGCCCCTGGCCGTCGGCCTGGCGGCCGAACGGTTGGGCCTACTGCGCAGCCAGGCCTAGGGACCAGGCCTCAGGGGTAAAACGGCAGCAGCGGCAATCCCGTGGTGGCGGGCAGGCCGGCCAAAAGGTTGAGGCATTGAACGCCCTGGCCTGCCTGGCCCTTGATCAGGTTGTCGATGGCACTCATCACCACCAGCTGGCCGGTGCGCTGGTCCACTTGCACGCCAATCAGGGCCCGGTTGGTCTGGCGCACCCACTTCGTTGAGGGGTAGGTGCCCACGGGCAACACCGACACGCAGGGGGCCTGGCGGTAGGCCGCTTCAAGGACGGTGGTGCAATCTTCGGCGGTGAGGCCCGGATCGCGCAGGCGGCCGTAGACGGTGGCCAGCAGGCCGCGCACCATCGGCATCAGGTGGGGTGTGAACTGGAGCTGGATCGGCTGGCCCGCCGCCTGCCCCGCCAGCTGCTCAATCTCACTGGTATGGCGATGGCCCACGACGCCGTAGGGAGCCACCGCCTCGGCGGCCTCAGCCAAAAGCAGGTGTTCCTTGGCGGCGCGGCCACCACCACTGGTACCCGTTTTTGCATCGATCACGATGCCGCTGGCCTCGATCAGTCCTTGTTGCAAGAACGGAAGCAGGGCCAGCAGGCTGGCGGTGGGGAAGCAGCCCGGCGCCGCCACCAAGCGCGCCGTGGCAATGCGTTCCGCCTCCCACTCCACCAGGCCGTAGACCGCCTCCTGGCAGAGAGCAGCGTCGCTACGCGGGAAGGCCCGGGCCTCACTGCAATACACCTCCTGCCACTGGGTCAAGGAGCGGTAGCGGTAGTCGGCGGAGAGATCCACCACCTTGACGCCACGCTCCAGCAGGCCTGGGACGAGGGTGGAGGCCAGACCACTTGGCAAGCTGAGCACGGCCAAGTCGGCGACCGCAGCGATCGCGGCCGGATCCGGGCTCTGCACCGTGGGATCACCTGGCAGGGGCAGGAATGGCACCAGCTCATTCCAGCGTTTGCCGGAACTGCGCTCACCACCAAGGAAGGTGACGCGCAGGCTGGGATGGTCCTGCAACAGGCGCAGGGTCTGAAGGCCGCCATAGCCACTGGCGCCAATCACGGCGACACGCAGTCCATCCGGACGATCCGCCCCCTGGGGAAGATGGTCGGGGGACGGAGAGGCCATGCCGCAAAGTCGGTAACGCCAGATCGTACCGGGATCTATAACCTAGGCACCCTGGCCCATAGCCGCCCTTGCCTTCCCAGATCCAACCGCATACCCCTAACCAAACCGCTTCGGCAGATCAGCCGGTGGACGTTGGGCGACCGGCTCAAACAGCGACGCTGTCGCAAGAACGCCGCATTCGCTTTGATGCCATCGCCGATGCCCTAGCCGCGATCCGCAATGGCGAGATGGTGGTGGTGGTCGATGACGAAAACCGAGAAAACGAGGGGGATCTGATCTGTGCGGCCCAATTCGCCACCCCCGAGCAAATCAATTTCATGGCCACCGAGGCCCGGGGGCTGATTTGCCTGGCCCTGGAGGGTGATCGACTCGATGCCCTCGAGCTGCCCCTGATGGTGAATCACAACACCGATGAAAACCAGACAGCCTTCACGGTCAGCGTTGATGCAGGCCCAGAAAACGGAGTCAGCACTGGCATTTCCGCCGACGACCGGGCCCGCACGATCCAGGTGGCCATCCACCCCGCCACCCGGGCCGCTGACCTGCGCCGGCCTGGCCACATCTTTCCGCTAAGGGCCCGCCAAGGGGGGGTGCTGAAGCGGGCGGGCCATACCGAGGCCGCCGTGGATCTGGCCCGGCTATCCGGGCTCTATCCGGCAGGGGTGATCTGTGAAATTCAGAACGGCGACGGCTCGATGGCGCGCCTACCCCAATTAGTCGACTACGCCCAGCACCACGGGCTGCGTCTCATCAACATTGCCGATCTAATTAGCTACCGGCTCGACACAGAACGGTTCGTCCTGCGCCAGGCCGAGGCCCAGTTGCCCAGTGCCTTTGGCCAGTTCCGAGCGATTGGCTATCGCAATGATCTCGATGGCAGCGAACACATCGCCATCGTCAAGGGCCAGCCGGAACGGGCTACCGGGCCGGTGCTGGTGAGGGTGCATTCGGAATGCCTAACCGGCGACGCCTTTGGTTCCCTGCGCTGCGATTGCCGCCCCCAGTTGGAAGCGGCCCTAGCGATGATCGAGGCGGCGGGCGAAGGGGTGGTGGTGTACCTGCGCCAGGAGGGTCGCGGCATCGGCCTAATCAATAAGTTGCGGGCCTACAGCCTCCAGGATGGCGGGTTGGACACGGTGGAAGCCAATGAACGCCTCGGATTTGCCGCCGACCTTCGCAATTACGGCGTTGGTGCCCAGATCCTCAGCGACCTAGGGGTTCATCACCTGCGGCTGATCACGAATAACCCGCGCAAAATTGCCGGTCTCGGCGGCTATGGCCTGCAGGTGGAAGATCGGGTGCCCCTGGTGATGGACCCGGGGGTGCACAATGCCGGCTACCTACAAACCAAGCAGGACAAACTAGGTCACCTCTTGGGTGGCGCCGCCACACCCGCCCCAGGCCCGGCGGCGGTACTGGCTTGGCAAGGGCTGCCCCAGGCCCTGGACAACTTGACCGCGAAGGACGCCGCCAATGGCTCCTTTGGCGGGGCGGACGCAGGCCCAGACCCGGAGATCAAGGCCTCCGCGGATTCGGTACCGATGGATGGTGAACGGCAGACCGCTGCCTGGGACAGGATCCTGGCCAGCCATTGGCAGGACCTCCACCACTGGGCTGCCAAGCATCAGCTGGACCTGCAACGGGAGGACCATCCCCGTCTGCTGGCACTTCTCGATCGCCCATCGCTCGCGGTGCTGGTGACCGGGTCAAGCCAAGAGGTTCTTACGGCAGGCCTGACTCGCATGGCCCAATGGCCTGGAACCCAGTCGGTCTGCCTCCTCTTAGCCCCCGATGCCCAGCGCAGCACCCATCCAAGCGGGACGATTGAAGCGGAACGTCGGCCCCTGCAGGAACTGGTCTCCGCCCTTGCGCTACTGCCCCAGCAGCAGTCGGGCCTGACCCGCTGGTGTTAGTCGAGGGGGCCAAGCCTGATGACGATCAGGGCAGGATGGACAGCTTGGTGATCCGGGTTTGCTTGCGAATCGCCAACACCACATCGATATTGGTGGCCTGACCGAAAACAGTGTGGACCCCATCGAGGTGGGGCTGGGCGGCATGGCACAGGAAGAACTGGCTACCACCGGTGTTCTTACCGGCATGGGCCATGGAGAGGGTGCCGTCTTGATGTTTACGGCTGTTGATTTCGCAGGGAATCATGTAGCCAGGACCACCCGTGCCGGCCGTGCCCTTGGCTCCTTCGCGGCTGTTGGGGCAACCGCCCTGGGCCATGAAGCCATCGATGACACGGTGAAAAGCCAGACCGTCGTAGAAGCCCTCCTGGGCCAACTTGACGAAATTGGCCACGGTGGCGGGGGCATCGGCATCGAACAAGTCGATCTCGAGGGTGCCTGCCTCGGTCTCCATCAGGGCCTTGATCACGGATGCTCTGCAAACCACATCAGTATGGGCTTTACGCCTGAGGGCCAGCGACCCTGCAGCGGTTCGGTAGAACGGATCAGCCGCAGCAGAGTTACCGCGTGACCAGTCCCTCCCCCGGCCCCGACCTCAGCGTTGCCCGTCTGGGCGTACTCGGGGGCAGTGGCCTCTATGCCATGGAAGGCCTGGAGGTGGTGGAGGAGCTGGTGGTGGACACTCCCTTCGGGTCAGCCTCCGATGCCCTGCGCCTCGGTCGCCTTGGGGGCATGGAGGTGGTGTTCCTGGCCCGCCATGGCCGGCACCACACCTATCTGCCCACGGAAGTGCCCTATCGGGCCAACATCTGGGCCCTGCGCTCCCTAGGCGTGCGCTGGATCCTCTCCTGTTCAGCCGTCGGCTCGCTGCGCGAAGACGTGCGTCCCCTGGACATGGTCGTGCCCGACCAATTCATTGACCGCACCCACCAACGGCCGATCAGCTTCTTCGGCCAGGGAGCCGTAGCCCATGTCAGCTTCGCCGATCCCTTCTGTGCTGAGCTCAGCGAGCTCCTGGCCCGCACCGCCGAAGGCTTGATGCCGAAGGGCCGCCAACTGCATCACGGCGGCACCTACCTCTGCATGGAAGGGCCCGCCTTCTCCAGCCGGGCCGAATCAAGGCTCTATCGCAGCTGGGACTGCAGCGTGATCGGCATGACGAACCACACCGAAGCGCGGCTGGCCCGGGAGGCCGAAATTGCCTACGCCACCTTGGCCATGGCCACCGACTACGACTGTTGGCACCAGGACCACGACAGCGTCACCGTTGAGATGGTGATCGCCAATCTGCAGGCCAATGCCCAGCTGGCCCAGACAATCCTGGCCAGGGCCAGCGAACAGATCGCCCAAACGCGCCCCGCCAGCCCCGCCCACACGGCCTTGCAACATGGGCTGATGACCCCCAAAGAGTTTGTGCCAGCGGAGACCCGCAGCCGCCTGGATCTGTTCACGGCCCCCTACTGGGGAGCCTGGGAGACCGGAGCAGCCTGAGTTCTTCAGGCCCTAGGCAACTAGCGGGCCCCCTGGGCCAGCAAGGCAGCCCGCAGGGACTGGCCATGGTCCCTAAGGCTGGCCTTGGCCGCGGCGAGAGAGATCCCTGCCTTAGCCATCACCAAAGCCACCTTCACCGAGCCCCCGGTTTCGGCCAGTAGATCTGCCCCCCTGATCCGATCGACACCAGCGAGGTCCGCCAGGATTCGCAGGGCCCGGTCCTCCAGTTTGCTGTTGGTGACAGCTACATCAACCATGCGGTTGCCATAAACTTTGCCCAGGCGCACCATCACCCCGGTCGAAAGGATATTGAGGGCCATCTTGGTGGCCGTACCGGCCTTCAGTCGGGTGGAGCCGGTGAGTAACTCAGGTCCCGTGATCAGGCGTATCTCCAGGTCTGCAGGCATGGACACCTGGTCCGCGGGCACGCAGGCCAGGGCAATGGCTAGGGCTCCCAGGCTGCGGGCATGGCGCAGGCCGCCGTGGACATAGGGGGTGGTGCCACCGGCGGCGATGCCGACGAGCACATCGGCGGCGCTGAAGCCCCGGGCTTCGAGATCGGCCTGGCCAGCCTCCTCGCGATCTTCCAGACCTTCGGAGCTACGCAGCAGGGCCGCAGCCCCGCCAGCTAGCACCCCCTGCACCAACTCAGGTGGAGTGCAGAAGGTGGGCGGGCATTCGGCCGCATCCAGCACCCCCAGGCGGCCGGAGGTGCCGGCCCCCAGATAAAACAGCCGACCGCCCTGGTCGAGCCGTGCGGCTATGGCATCGATCGCTGCAGCCAGGGCCGGAGCCGCCGCTGCCACGGCCTCCTGGGGCCGGCGGTCTTCTTCGCAAAAGAGCTGCACCAATTGGGCGGTAGCGAGCTGATCGAGATCGCTGCTGAAGGGATGGGCCATCTCGGTGAGCAGGTGGCCCCGGTCCTGGCCCTCGAAGGGCTGGCCCAGGCCGATCACAGCAAACCCTCCAGGCGGCGCCGGAAGGCTTCGAGTTCGGCGTTGGCGTCGCTGAGTTCAGCGGGTTCAGCCCCTGCCAAGCCAGCCGCCGCCTGCTCCTGGAGCTCCTCCTTCCAGTTAGCAACGTCCATATTTAGCTCCGGTGGAGAAATCAACAGGCGGTCTTCGGCGGACTGGGGTAGGAAACCCGCCGGCACAAATTGGGCCTGATAGCCGGCCTGGGTACAAAACAGTTCGATTTCATCGCGATCAATCGCCTCGACGCTCGGGATCGGGAAATCCTGGGCTTCGAGCAAGCCGGCGTAGCGTTCGGCGTCATCGGGATCTTCGAATAGCAGCACCATGGTGTTGCCGTTCACCTCCAGGGAATGGATACCTTCGGAGTCGCTGCCCGCATCAAAAAGCAGCACGTGCACGGGCATGGAAGGCAGGTCTGGCGGCTCAGGCCTCAGTGTCTCACCAGCCCGTGCAAACCTCGCCTAGTCGTCCGCTTCGCTGGCGAGCTGTTGCAGGCGGCGGTAGAGGGCTTCCTCCGCCTCGGTGAGCTCTTCGGGGACCACAACCCGGATCTCCACCAACTGGTCACCCCGCTGGCTTCCCCATGCGAGCCCCCGTCCCCGTAAGCGCAACAACCGGCCACTGGAGGAGCCCGCCGGCACCCGCAGTTGAACCGCTCCCTCCAGGGTTGGTACGGCCACCCGGCAGCCCAACACTGCATCGGCAGGGGCCAAGTCTAGCTGAAACAGCACCCGGAGGCCATCAATTCGCAGGCCTTCCTCGGTGCGCACCCGCAGGTGCAAAAAATGGTCGCCGCCACCAGCCACCACCCCGACCAATCGCAAACGCCAGCCATCGCCAGCCAGGGGGGGGGTCCAGGTTTCCACGACCGTGCCATCGACCAGTTCCAGTTCAATGCGATCACCGCTAAGGGCCTGCTCTGGCGTGAGGTCCACCACCGTTTCGGCATCGACACTGGCAACGACCGGAGCAGGCGGCGGTGGTGAGGGCGCAACCCCCCAGCCCGGACCTGCCGCTGCGGGAGGGGGATCCTGCGCCTTGGGATCGGCCCAAGCCTCTAAATCGGGCCCATCGAGCCCTGCCGCAGGCCCTGTTCGCACCTGGCGGCGTCCAAATAGGGCATCGAGGTAGTCGTTGAAGGCTGGAAAGCCGCTGGCAAAGCGATCGGGAGGCGGCCCGGCGCTACCCCCCTGGCCCCGTTCCCAGGCCTGGCGCCGGCTGGGGTCGCTGAGGATCGCGTAGGCAGCATTCACCGCCTTGAAGCGCTCCTCGGCTACCGGGTCGTTGCCGTTGAGATCCGGGTGCCAGAGGCGGGCCTGCTGGCGGAAGGCCTGCTTCAAGCTGGCGGCATCGGCGCCGGGCTCCAGGCCCAACACGGCCCAGAGATCGGCGGTCTGGGGCGGGGTGTCCAGCACGGGCCTCAGTCCTCTGCCCAGGGATCGTTCTGGCGCGGGCGAGATCGGTCTATTCGGGGTCCACTGCGACGTTGGCCATAGGAGGGATTGGCGCCACCTTCGCCGGCATCGGGGCCAAGATCCCGTTCTGAGTAAGGGGCTGAAGCTCTGGCTGGCTGCTGGTCGCCAGGGCGATCAAAGCTGGAAGCAACGCCCCGATCGCCGGGCCGTTGCTCCCAACTCGCTTGGGAGCCACCCCCTTGGCGGTTCCTAAAACGATCATCAGGGCTATCAAGGGTGCGATCGCGGTCCTGCCCCTGGTTCCAGTCCGGTCTGGGTTTGGAGCGATCCCAACCATCGAGCCGGGAGCCTGCGTAGGCGGCGTCCCCTTGGGCCCCATTGCGGCCCAAGCTGGGCTGATCCCAAGATCCCTGGCGGGACAGACCCTCCCGCCAGGGATCTTGGAGACCGCGGCTACTACCACCTTGATCCCAGTCATCCCATTCGTCATCGGCGAACAACTCATCTTTGAGCGAGCCGAGGGTGTTCTTGAGGCCCTGCAGGGGGCCGACCGCCTCACTGCGGCGCTCACTGGTGAGGCGACGATTGAGGCCATAGAGGGCCTCTTGCAGCTCACTTACGGCCACCTCCAGTTCGGCTAGGTCGCTGGCCGTCAACAGGTCCTGCACCAGGCGTAGCGCTAGTTCCACAGCCCGTTGCTGGCGGTCGGCACCGTAGGGGCCCAGCTCCAGGGCCGCATCCCGCAGGCGCCGTTCCGCCTGGGCTACCAGGGTTTGGGCCCGGTTGCGTCGATCAATTTCGCTGCGTTTGCGCCGATCTTCGGTGGCCTTCTGCTCGGCCTCCGCCAGCAGGCGCTGCACCTCCTCTTCGCTGAGGTTGGAACCCCCCTGGATGCTGACGCTCTGTTGGCGACCCGTGGTGCGGTCGGTGGCAGACACCTGCAGCAGGCCATTGGCATCAATATCAAAAGACACCTGCACCTGGGGAACGCCCCGGGGCGCTGGCGGAATCCCAGACAGGCGGAAACGGCCCAGGGACTTGTTGTCGCTGGCCATCTGGCGCTCCCCCTGGAGCACATGGATTTCCACCGAGTTTTGATTGGCTTCCGAGGTGGAAAACACATCGGATTTACGCACCGGGATCGGCGTATTCCGCGCGATCAGCACCTTCATCACGCCGCCAATCGTCTCGAGGCCGAGGGAAAGGGGACTGACGTCATTGAGCATCAGGTCGCGCAATTCGCCGGTGAGGATGCCTGCCTGCACAGCGGCACCGATCGCCACCACCTCGTCGGGGTTCACCGACTGACAAGGCTCCAGGGGCACCAGGGTGCGCACCATGGCTTGAACCATCGGCATGCGGGTGCTGCCGCCCACAAGCACCACATCATCAATGTCTTCAGCGGCCAGGCCAGAATCGCGGAGGGCTCGCTGCACGGGCCGCAGCAGCCGATCGAGCAGGTCGCCGCAGAGGCTTTCAAAGGTGCGGCGCTCCAGGGTGGCTTCGATGTGGAGGGGCCCGGCTTCGGCTGTGGCAATAAAGGGCAGGGAGATCGGGGTGCTTTGCACACCGGAGAGCTCCTGCTTAGCCTTTTCAGCCGCCTCGGTGAGCCGTTGTAGGGCCTGGCGGTCGCGGCGCAGGTCGATTTGGTGCTGGGCCAAAAAGGCTTCGGCCAGCCAATCGACGATGCGTCGATCCCAATCGTTGCCGCCAAGCTGGGTGTCGCCACTGGTGGCCTTGACGTCAAAGACGCCATTGGAGATTCGCAACACCGAGACATCGAAGGTGCCGCCACCGAGGTCGAACACCAACACCCGTTTGACGGCACTGCGATCGAAGCCGTAGGCCAGGGCCGCGGCAGTGGGTTCGTTGAGGATCCGCTCAACGCTGATGCCAGCGAGGCGCCCGGCATCGCGGGTGGCCTGGCGTTGGGCGTCGTTGAAATAGGCCGGCACGGCAATCACCGCTGCCTCTACGGGCTCACCCAAGTAGGTGGAGGCGTCATCAACAAGTTTGCGCAACAGGCTGGCCACTAACTCTTCCGGGGCGTATTCCCGTTCCGTGGCTGGGCACACCACTCGGACGTTGCCCTGGTCGTTGGCCCGGATTGTGTAGGGCACCGCCAGGCTGCCCTCTTCGAGTTCATCCCAACGCCGGCCGACGTAGCGCTTGAGGTTGGCAAAGGTATTGCGGGGGTTCAGCACCAACTGGCGCCGAGCCAGCTGGCCCACCAGCAACTCCTGCTCCCGATTGAAGCCGAGCACCGAGGGAGTCGTGCGCCCCCCCTCAGCACTGGCGATCACCTGGGGACGGCCGCCCTCCAGCACCGCCACCACGGAGTTAGTGGTGCCCAAGTCGATGCCAACGATCCGCCCCATGGATCTGCGCATGGAATACCCAAACTAACGGCCCACAAGCCCAGGTCCTTGCCAATACGGCCGTCCTGCTAACCGGCTGCGCCAGCACAGGCCGAGGGTCTTCGAAAAATAGCCATAAAAAAACCGGCCTAGGCCGGTTTTTAACGGAGAGGGAGGGATTCGAACCCTCGAGAGAGTTGCCCCTATACAGCATTTCCAATGCTGCGCCTTCGACCACTCGGCCACCTCTCCCTAAGTTCGGGGCTGGTGGGGCAACGGTGAGAATGTAGCAGTCACCCTCCAGGCCCCCTGATGGCGCAGCTTTATCCGATCACGGTGCACTGGCGCCAGGAGCAGCGCACCATCCGCCTGGACGTGCCCGAAGGCGAGTACATCCTGCGCAGCTTTGAGGCCCAGGGCCAACCGTTGCCCTTCAGCTGCCGCAATGGCTGCTGCACCGCCTGTGCCGTGCGGATCCTGGCCGGCGAGATCGACCAGCGCGAATCCCTCGGCCTCTCCAAGGACGTCCGCAGCAAGGGTTACGGCCTGCTCTGCGTCGCCCGGGCCCTAGGGCCCCTGGAAGTGGAAACCCAGGATGAGGACGAGGTGTACGACCTGCAGTTCGGGCGTTTCTTTGGCCGTGGCAAGGTTCGTGCCGGCCTTCCCCTTGACGACGAATGAGCCAGCCCACCCGCTGCTCCGACCTCAGTTTGAGGGACTCGGGACTGGACCCTGAGGGACTCCAACGGCTGGTGGCCGTTGCCAGGGAGGCTGCCGGCGCCGGCGCCGAACGACTCATGCATCACTTCGGCCACCTAGAGAGCATTCGCGAAAAGGGGCGCGCCGGCGACTTGGTAACCGAAGCGGATGAGGCGGCTGAGGCGGCAGTTCTGGCGGTCTTGCAACGCCACACCCCAGAGTTCGGCGTATTGGCCGAAGAAAGCGGCTGGAAGCAGGGCCAATCGGACCTGGCCTGGTGCGTCGATCCCCTCGATGGCACCACCAACTTCGCCCACGGATTTCCCTTTTTTGCCAGCTCCATCGGCCTGACCTGGCAGGGCCGGCCCCTGCTCGGCGCCCTGGCCGTGCCGGCCCTGCAGCAACACTTCTGGGCCGCCCCGGGCTTGGGAGCCTGGTGCAACGACCAGCCGATCCAGGTCAGCGATTGCCAGGAGCTGGGCTCCTCCCTTCTGGTGACGGGCTTCGCCTACGACCGCCACACCCGGCTCGACAACAACTACGCCGAATTCGCCTACTTCACCCACCGCACCCGCGGCGTACGTCGCCCCGGGGCGGCGGCCGTGGATCTGGCCTTTGTGGCCGCCGGCCGGCTCGATGGCTATTGGGAGCGGGGCCTCTCCCCCTGGGACCTGGCCGCTGGTGTGGTGCTGGTGGAGCAGGCTGGCGGGGTGGTGTGTGCCTACGACGGCGGCCCCATCGATCTGGCCGAAGGGCGGCTGATCGCCTGCGCCCCCGGCCTGACAGAGCCCCTGATCGCAGGGCTAGCGGCCTGCTCGCCCCTGGCCGGGTCCAGCTATGGCGCCCCGGAACTCGATCAGGCCGGAGCCTGATCCTTGAAGGCCTGGATCTGTAACTGACACCCCGGCTCCATAGGATCCGCAACAGATCGCCGCTGACCCCAGTCCCATGGCCCTGCAACCCGCCGCCGGCGCCAGGGACCTCAATCCCCAGCAGGTGGATGGCAATCGCACCTTGGTTAGCGAGCTGGCGAAGGTTTATCGCCTCTGGGGCTATGAAGAGGTGGCGCCACCGACCATTGAACGGTTGGAAACCCTCCAGGCTGGCGGCGGCATCGATGGCCGTGAACTGGTGCGGCTGGCCACGGAAGAGGCCCTGGGCCTCAGGCCCGAGATGACAGCTTCAATTGCCCGGGCGGCCGGCACCCGCATGGCGGGCCGCAGCCGCCCCCTGCGCCTTTGGTACACGGGGCCGATCTACCGCTGCCGCCAGGCCGATGGCGGCAGCACCAGTGGCGGCCAACAGATCGTCGAAGAGTTGCAAAGCGGCGTGGAATTGCTCGGCGGCGCCAGCGCCGCCGATGACAGCGAACTCCTGCGCCTATTGCTCGCCTGCCTGCGCAGCCTGGGCCTGGGTCAGAAGCACCACACCCAACTTCTGCTTGGTCACCACGGCGTCCTGGCAGCCCTGCTGGAGCAGGTGCCAGCCGAGCAACGCACGGCCGCCAGGCAGGCCCTAACGGGTTTTGATTTTTTGGCGATTGCCGCCCTGCCCCTGCCGGAGGCCCAACGCCAGGGCTTGCAACGGCTGATGCGGCTGCGGGGCGAGCCAGCGGCAGTGCTTTATCAACTCGAACAACTGCTCGGGCCCTGTGCCCTCCTAGGGAACCTGGCCACGACCGTGAACACCCTGGCGTCCACGGCCGCTGCCCAGGGGGTGGGGCTCAGCTTTGATCCCAGCTTCCAGCCCCATTTCGCCCTTTACGACGGCCTGGTGCTCAAGGTGGTCTGCCGGGGAACGGACACGGCCCCTGTTGAGATTGCTAGCGGCGGCCGCTACGACGCCCTGGTGGGCCGCTTCTGCGGGCTTGTAGGCAAGGCCACGGCAGCGGGGATGGGCTTCAGCTTCGCGGTGGAGCCCATTCGCGACCTGCTCGAGGCCACGGTTCGCGCTGGATTGGGGAGTCACCGCGTCCAGGGGCCGATCCTGGTGGCCTATGGCCAATTAAGCCAACTTCCCCAGGCGCTGGACCAGCTCGAAGCCCTCCATCGCCAAGGGCAAGCGGCCGAACTTCTGAGCCGCCCCTGTGCCTCCGCCGCCGAAGCAGAACAGCAGGCCATCCGCCGGAGTTGCAGTTCCACCCTTTGGATCGCCTGAGCCCCTGCCTAAGATTAATTTCGCTTTGAGTAGCCAATGGCCCACACAATCCTCACCGATGTTTGCGAGGGTGTGGCCGATTGCGTCGATGCCTGCCCAGTGGCTTGCATCAACCCCGGCAACGGTGCCAATCGCAAAGGCACCGCCTTTTATTGGATCGATTTCGACACCTGCATCGACTGCGGCATCTGCCTGCAGGTCTGCCCGGTGGCGGGGGCGATCGTGCCAGAGGAACGTCCCGACCAGCAGCGCTCCTGAGCGGTACTGCCGCGTCAACACGTCCCCTTTCGCGATCTACGCCGATCCTGGCCATCACGATCCAGCGCCTTGGAGGGCTGGATCGTGCCGATACGATTTCGATCTGCAGGCGCCCTTGGCGTATCCAAATCCCTTAGCCCATGGCCTGTCCCAACTGCGGCAGCTGGTCCGTACGAGCCGACCGCAGCCTGGGCGGTCGCATGGTCTGCGGACGTTGTGGATCCCCCCTGGGGGGAAGCACTGCCCAAGGGCGTCGGTTCAGGCCCCAGTCCCGGGGGCGGAAGCAACCCAACCCTGCCCTAAGCAAGCTGCCTGCAGGCTGGTGGGTCTTAATCGCCCTTCTGGCCCTTGGGGCTGGCCTGGCCTGGCTGGAGCCGCCCCGGGACCGACAGGACAGCCCCCAACCTGGCAAGGGATTCCCTAACCAAAATCTGCTCTCGCAAGCCAATCGATCCCCAGAGCAGCCAGACCTCTGGCAGCCATAACGCCCTGAAGGCGACTATCTGGGTGACCGTTCTGAAGGAGTGGCCTGGGGCAGATCTGCGCCAGGGAGCCTTGATCAGCTGGTTCCGTTCAAAGCGTCCGCCTCAGACCGGCCGCCTCAGATCGCCCGCATCAGATCGAGGCCGTGGAGACCCTCGTAGAGCAGATAGGCCCCCAGCATGAGGGCGAGAACGCCGACGAGCCATTCGGCCTTGTGTTGCAACCAGTCCTCGAGGCGGGCGATCGGTTCCCGGATGGCGCCCCGGCTGACCAGCCAGGCCAGGGGCGGCAGCAGCAGCAGGGAACTGGCCACCAGGGTGAACAGGCCAGTGATTTCAACGTCGGCCTTGAGACCGGGTTCGTTGATCAAGAGCAGACCCGCTTCTTTGAGATAAAAAACGAGGTTTTCCGGCGTCAACAAGGCGCTGGAGGCGCCGATCAACACCAGGCTGATGGTGCTGAAGTCGGGCAGCTGGTTCATCAGCCGCAGGGCCATGCCCTCCTCTCCCAGGTTGGCCTGGGGGGTGAGCTGGTAGAGGCCCAAGCCCACCAGGGCACCGGCGCCGAGCAAATCGATCAGCACCTGTTCCCGTTCGCCATGGTTGAGGCTGATCGAAAAGGTCTCCCCCAGCAGGGTAAGGACCACGATCGCCAAACCATTGGCCAGGGCCCAACCACCCACATAGGCCATGGCCCGCTGCAGGGGGGCCTTACCCAGCAGCAACAAGGCCACCACGGCAATGTGCAGGGGGCTGAAGGCAATACCGATGCCAAACAGCGCCGACTTGGTCACCAGGGCGGTGGTGAGAACTCCTGGGCTATGGAGCGCTGGAACCAAACTGGCGCTAGCAACCAAGGCGGAGACGGACAAATGGGACGGTCCAGACGGATGACCCGATTGTCAGCGATCGATGCCCTCAACCGTGGCTGCGGTCAGAGGGGACAGGGCCTGGCCTAGAGGACCACAGCGATGGCAAGCAAAATCTGGCTCGCCAATCAAATATCCCCTCAAGGAGACTTTATTTTACAAGAAAAATCCATCTAAAATCCCGTAGTTAGTCATAGGTACGAGTGGATCTCCTTAAGCAGCTGATAACGACTCTCAAAAACCTGTTAGCCCTGGTTGGCGTCGCCCGAAGGGGCGGCGATCTAAAGGCGGTCGCCGACCTCGTCGATAGCTTGATCGATTCCCCCCAGATGGCGGAATGCCTACGCCGTTGCCGGGAACAGGCTGGTGGCGCGGCCATGCTGGATGGGCGCTATCCGCCCCTACAGCCAGATATGGCGTTTCTGGAGTCCCTGCCTGGGGGGAGCCTGGGCCGGTCCTACGCCGAACTGATGGTGAGCCGCGGCTATGACCCGGAGTTCTTCCGGCCGAGGCCGCTGCTCAGTGATGCCCATTGGCTCACCCAAAGGATTGCCACCACCCACGACATCCACCATGTGGTCTGTGGCTTTGGCACCACGCCGGAGGGGGAAAGTGGGGTGCTGGCGATCACCGCCACCCAAATCGGCTTTCCGGCCTATGTGATGTTGAACAACGCCGCCCAGTTCAGCCGCTTTCGTTTTAAAGCCAAGAGTTACGCCCTGATGGGCAGGGCCATAGCCCATGGCACCAGCATCGGCTTCAGCGCGGAGCCCCTCTGGCAAGCCCGCTGGGAAGAGGGCTGGGATTGGCCTGTGGAAAAGTGGCGCCAGCGGCTCGGCATCACCAAGCCCGCCACCAGGGAACCC
>CAMCMT010000043.1 GCA_945875915.1 Synechococcus sp. UW140
GTTCCAGCTGGCCTGCAGGCTGTTCACAAAGGCCATCAGGGCGCCGGGCCGCTCCGGAAATTCGAAGCGATAGAGCAGTTCCTGGCCGAGCACTAGGGCCGAGCCGGCGCTGGCCGGCAGGCGGCCCCCCACCATGTGGCGCAGGTGCAACTTGGCCAGTTCGTTGCCACTGAGGTCGAGGCAGCCAAAGCCTGCCCGCTCCAGGCTGGACACCAGGGCCGCCGTGTCGGCGGGCCCCTGGGTTTGCACTCCCACAAAGATGTGGGCCAGGCGCGGATCAGCAAGCCGGTAACTGAATTCGGTGAGGCTGCGCTGGCCCAGCAGGCTGCAGAACCGCCGTAGGCTGCCCGGCTGCTCGGGAATCTCCACCGCCACCATCGCTTCGCGCTGTTCGCCCAGCTCGGCCCGTTCGGCCACAAAGCGCAGCCGATCAAAATTCATGTTGGCGCCGCAGGCCACCGCCACCAGGGTCTGGCCCCGCAGGCCCCGCTGCTCGATGTCGGCCTTCATGCCGGCCACGGCCAGGGCGCCGGCGGGCTCCAGGATCGAACGGGTGTCCTCGAACACGTCTTTGATCGCGGCGCAGATGGCGTCGGTGTCGACCGTGACCATGGCATCGACATGGCGCTGGGCCAGGGCAAAGGTTTGCTCACCGACCTCCCGGACGGCCACACCATCGGCGAACAGACCCACGGTCTCGAGTCGCACCCGCTGGCCGGCGGCCAGGGAGCGGGTCATGGCATCGGCATCGCTGGGTTCCACACCCACAATGCGCACCTGGGGCCAGAGGCTTTTGACATAGGTGGCGATGCCGGCGATCAGGCCGCCGCCGCCGACCGCCACATAAATGACATCGGGCGGATCCGAGCACTGGCGCAGGATCTCCAGGCCGATCGTGCCCTGGCCAGCGATCACGTCGGGATCATCAAAGGGATGGATGAAGCTGAGGCCGCGCTCCAGTTCCAGCCGGCGGGCTTCGCCATAGGCGGCGTCGTAGGTGTCGCCATGGAGCAGCACCTCGGCCCCTCGAGAGGCCACGGCCCGCACCTTCATCTCCGGGGTGGTGACAGGCATCACAATCAGCGCCTTGCACCCCAGCCGCTGGGCGGCCAGGGCCACCCCTTGGGCATGGTTGCCGGCGCTGGCGGCGATCACGCCCCGCGCAAGCTCAGGCGCGGTGAGGCCGGCCATCTTGTTGTAGGCGCCGCGCAACTTGAAGCTGAATACCGGCTGCAAGTCTTCCCGCTTGAGCAAGACCCGGTTGTCAAGCCGCCGTGACAGGTTCGGCGCCGGATCCAGGGGCGATTCGATCGCCACGTCGTAGACCCGGGCCCGCAGGATCCGCTGCAGCATGTCGCCGCAGGGTTCCACCGTCCCGGCGAGGGGACTGGCGATCGGGGTGGGGGCGTGGACGCCTGGGGGAAGGGGCTGGGGATCGCTGCTCATGGCCCCAGTTTGGCAACAGCCCAGGCGCCGGCTAGGGGCTGGCTAGGGGCTGGTGCCGCTTGCGCTGGGATGGTCGCGGCTCCGCCTGGAAGCATGACCATTGACGCCGATCCACCAGCTGGTCGGCGTAGATTGAACCCCAATGAAGGCATGGGGCATGCATCTCAGCGAGCTGAGTCATCCGAATCAGCTGCATGGCCTCACCACAGCCGAGCTTGAAGGGATTGCCCGCCAGATTCGCGAGCGCCATTTGCAGGTGGTGTCCACGAGTGGGGGCCACCTGGGCCCTGGTCTGGGCGTGGTTGAACTGACCCTGGCCCTTTACCAAACCCTCGACCTCGACCACGATCGGGTTGTTTGGGACGTGGGTCACCAGGCTTACCCCCATAAGTTGGTAACGGGCCGCTACAACAGCTTTGACAGCCTGCGCCAGAAGGGCGGCGTGGCGGGTTATCTGAAGCGCAGCGAGAGCGTATTCGACCACTTCGGCGCCGGCCACGCCTCCACCAGTATCTCGGCGGCCTTGGGCATGGCCCTGGCCCGGGACCAGCTGGGACAGAGCTTTAAATCGGTGGCGGTGATTGGCGATGGCGCCCTCACCGGTGGCATGGCGCTGGAGGCCATCAACCACGCCGGCCACCTGCCCAAGACCCGGCTGATGGTGGTACTGAACGACAACGACATGTCGATCTCACCGCCGGTAGGTGCCCTCTCCACCTACCTGAACCGCATGCGGCTCAGTCCGCCGGTGCAGTTCCTCTCCGGCAGCGCCGAAGAGGCGGTGAAGTATCTCCCCTTTTTGCACGGCGAACTTCCCGTTGAGCTGGAGCGCCTCAAGGACAGCATGCGGCGCCTGGCCGTTCCCAAGGTGGGAGCGGTGTTCGAGGAGTTGGGCTTCACCTATGTCGGTCCGATCGATGGCCACAACATCGGCGAGATGGTGCGCACCTTCCAGGCCGCCCACCGCTGTGAGGGGCCGGTGCTCGTGCATGTAGCCACCACCAAGGGCAAGGGCTACCCCTATGCCGAAGCCGACCAGGTGGGCTATCACGCCCAATCGGCCTTCGACCTCTCCACCGGCAAGGCTTATCCCTCCAGCAAGCCGAAACCACCCAGCTACAGCAAGGTATTTGGCCAGACCCTGGTGAAGCTGTGTGAACAGGACCCCCGGGTGGTGGGCATTACCGCTGCCATGGCCACCGGTACGGGCCTGGACCTGCTGGAGAAGGCCCTACCCAAGCAGTATTTCGATGTGGGCATTGCCGAGCAACACGCGGTCACCATGGCTGCGGGCATGGCTTGTGGGGGCCTGCGGCCGGTGGTGGCGATTTACAGCACCTTCCTGCAGCGGGCCTACGACCAGCTGATCCACGACGTGGGCATCCAGAAGCTGCCCGTCACCTTCGTGCTTGATCGGGCCGGCATCGTCGGCGCCGATGGACCCACCCACCAGGGCCAATACGACATCAGTTACCTGCGCTGCGTGCCCAACTTCACGGTGATGGCGCCTAAAGATGAGGCCGAGCTGCAACGCATGCTCGTCACCGCCATCCACCACAACGGCCCCTGTGCCCTGCGCATCCCCCGCGGAGAAGGCGAAGGCGTGCCCCTGGCCGAAGAGGGCTGGGAGCAGTTGGAAATCGGCCGTGGTGAGGTGCTCAGCGATGGTGACGACCTGCTGATCGTGGCCTATGGCTCGATGGTGGCCCCCGCCATGGCCACTGCCGGCTTGCTGCAGGAGCAGGGGGTGCGGGCCGCCGTGATCAATGCCCGTTTCCTGCGGCCCCTCGACCAGGCCCTGATCGCCCCCATGGCCCGCCGCATCGGTCGGGTTGTGACCATGGAGGAGGGGGCTTTGGCTGGGGGCTTCGGGGCCGCCGTGGTGGAAGCCCTCAATGACCTCGACGTGCTCGTGCCCATACTGCGCATCGGCATTCCCGATGTGCTAGTGGATCACGCCAGCCCAGACCAGAGCAAGCAGAACCTGGGGCTCACCCCACCCCAGATGGCCCAGCGGATTTTGGGGCGCTATGGAGCCTCCATCCAGCGCCAACCGGTCGCGGTCTGATCCTGCCCAATTTGCCCGATTGTGATGTGCTGGTGGTGGGTTGCGGCCCCGCCGGCGCCGAATTAGCGCGGTTATTGGCCCAGGCGGGCCTGTCGGTGTGGCTGGTGGACCAGCTGGCCGACCTGAACCAGGCCGCCTTCAGCAGCGCCGCCCTGCCGCTGGCGGCCCTCGAGCGCTTTTGCCTGCCGGCCTCCCTGGTGGCGAGCCGCTGGCAGGGCTGGCAGTTGCTCGGGCCCGGCGAGGCAGTGCGCCGCTGGCAAGGGGCCCAAACCCTCGGGGTGGTGCTTGATTTCGGGGCCCTGCGCCAGTGGTTGGCCGGCGAGGCCCAGGCCTGGGGTGCCCGCCTGGAGCTGGGCTGCAGGGCCCTTGACCAGCACCAGGGGCCTGATCGCATCAGCACCTTGCTGCGCTGGCGCGATGGCCAGCAGCGCTGGATCGAGAGCCGCTGGGTGGTGGATGCCACCGGCCAGGCCCGCAGCCTGTTGGGGGAGCCGCCGGCTCCAGCAGGCCCCCTGGTGTCCGGCCTGGGGGTGGAGTGGTTACTGGCGGTGTCTGCGGCCCAGGAGCAGCGCTGGCGCGGCCAGCTCACTTTTCTGCTGGGCACGGACTGGCTGCCCCAGGGCTATGGCTGGGTGTTCCCGATGCAAGCTGGCCGGCTCAAGGTGGGGGTTTGTCGCCTCCAGGACCCCCGTCGGCCCCAACCGCCCCTGGGCCCCTTGCTCCTGACGATTCTGGCCCGCTGCGGCCTGGCAGGGGCCGAAGTGCTGGATCGCCATGGCGGCCTGATCCGCAGCACCATCGGGCGCCGGGAGCCCCACCGGCGCGGCCGCCTGATTGGCCTCGGCGATGCGGTGAGTACGGCCAACCTGCTGGGCGGCGAGGGGATTCGCCATGCCCTGCTCAGCGCCCGGGTGCTGGCGCCCCAGCTGCTGGCCGCCCTGGCCCCGGGCATCCAGGATCGGGCCGCTGCCCAGGCGCTCGACACCTATCCCAGCCAGCTGCGCCAAGCCCTGGGCTGGCGTTGGGGCCTGAGCGGCCGCCTGGCTAGGCGCACCTGGCTGGGCCTGAATTCGGCGGCGGCCGATCGGCGCCTGGAGCGGTTGCTGGCGGGCCTGGCCCAGCACAAGCAGGCGGAGGATCTTTCGGCCCTGCTCTTCGACTACCGCTTTGAGCGTTATGGGGTTAAGGCCCTGCCCTACCTGCTGGGCCTGCGTTGAAGGGTCTGGTTGAAGGCATTGGGGCATCGAACACCAATCGGCCCAGAAGCACCCTTGCTTCAAAGAATCGGCTTGGTTCGAAGGATTTGGTTAGGTCGATCGTTCGAACCACTATCGAGGCGATAGGGCCTCAGAGCACACCGCGGGAAGCCAGGCCCAAGATGGCGCCCATGCCGAGGACGTGGCCGAAGCTGGTGGTGGCCAACAGGGAGGCATGGCTCAGGCCGCCGAACAGGGCGGCGCTGGGCAGCTTGGCCCCTTCGTTGGGCTTCCGGATGGTGGCTTTGCCGATGCCGATGGCAATCACGTTGGCGGCGATCATCACCAGGGCCACTTTGGGCGACCAGGTGAGGGTTGCCGGGGCGAGGGCAAACAGGGGGGAGAGCATGAAATTCAGGCAACAACCCATCTTCCGAGGCCAGGCCGGCTGGATTGCCCTTGCTTAAGACTTGTTCATTGCCCAGGTTGGCTTGGCTTGCTGATCGACCCTCGCCAAAACCCCAGCAGCACCAAGGTATTGCTCAGGGTTAAAAACGCTTCGGCGCCGCCATGGAGCGGATCCACATCGGCCAGTTGGTGGCCGTAAACGCGGAGAGCCACCAGGGCCGCCCCAATCGTGACCAGCACGAACAGGAGCGTGGCGCTGAAGCCCCACAGGGCTAGGCGCGGGAAACGGCCGCAGCGCCAGGCCCACCAAAGGAAGGCCAGGTAGGGGAAGAGCGACAGGCCAAAGAGGGGTGCCGGGTCGAACGCGGCCAGGGCTGTGAAGGCTGCGCTGAGGGCCGAGGGGGCCAGGGCAGGGTCGGCCAAGGCTGGCGGCTCAGAGGGGTTGGTTGGGGGGCTGGCCGTTAGCGGCGGCGCGCCGGGCGATCAGCAGGGCGGCCAGGGCCAGGCAGCAGTTGCCCAGCAGGGTGGTGGCCGCCTGGAACACCACCAAGCCCTGCAGGGCGGCGGGGTTGTCGTAGAGGTGCCAGGTGCAGGCCGCCATGGCGCTCACCAATGCCGGCAGCATGGCAAGGGCGAGCCAGTTCCAGGCGGGCTCGGCCTGGAGGCGCCCCCAACGCTGGATCGCCAGCATCGCCAGGGCCCACTCCAGCACCGAGGTGATGTGGATCCACCAGGTGGGCAAGGAGAGGGCGTGCATGGGCGGGGTTCGGGCAGCCGCGATCAGCGGGGCTGAAAGTCGTCGGTGGGTTCGGGCTTGTCGGTATCGATGAGGGAAGGGAAGCTGCTGCGGATTTGGGCCGTGATCGCTTGGCGCACTTGGGCCCGGAAGGCCTGGGCCGCGTCGCTAGGCAGCACCGGGTAGGAGCTGGGATCACTGGCTTCGGCCCGCAGGGGCTTCCAGCTGGTTTTGGTGGTGGCCTTCAAGGCCTCCAGGGGGGCCTGGAAGTCGAAGGACAAATTGCGGCCCAGGGCGGCGGCCTGCTCCACCCATTGCTCCCGCAGGGGGATCAACGCCTTGGCCTTGAGGGTGTCGGGTAGGCCGAGCACAGGCTCGTAATAATCAAGGACCCGCAATTCCTCTTCCAGCAGGATCGCCCAGGCGCCCTGTTCACCGTCGCCTAGGTCGGTTTCGGGTGGAGCGGCCTTGATGGCGTCGAGGTAGAAGCTCAGCCAGCGGTAGTGCGACTTGTCGCGGGTGGCTTTCTTGGCCGCCTTGCCATGGGCCTGCAATTTCGGCAGGGCCGCATCGGCCTTGCGCAGGAAGATGCGCTCATCCCGCTCCAGGTTGATCGCCCCCCAGCGCTGGCGGTACTCCCACAGCTCTTCGTAGCGGCGCACGTCTTCGGCGGGCCAGCCGATGCCCCTGAGTTCCTCGGTGCGGCATTCATCAACCTTCAGCAAGGGCAGCCCTGGTCACTAGGGTTAAGCGTAGGCGCCGGCGCGGGGTGGCTCCAAAGGGGCCCCCAGGGGCGTACTGGACGGGGCTGGTCGGCCCGGCTTAGGGGCCTCGGTCAAGGCCCCAGGGTTAGCGCGACCCCGCCTAGGCCAAGGTTTCGGCCCATGGCACTGGGCCTTGATCCCGGCCGTGGGATGGGACTGGTAAGATTGTGAAATATTCCTTAATATCTTTAAGGCTCTTCTCTGAAGTACGGGTTGGCAGCGTCTGCCTGTGGGGCTTGCCATCCCCTCGGCTTCTATCGGCTGAGCCGTTCAAGCCCGTTCCCAGGAGCCGAACTAGCCATGGTTAATTCCCTTCTCTTTGTGCTGGCTCCAGCACCAGGTTTGCCTAAGGGCAAAGTCAGCTGGGCTGATCTTGCTGACGCCCAGGCCCGGGGCCTCGACCAGCTCTTGGCCCTACGCATCTTTGCCTGCCCGCCCGACTGGTCTGGGAGTCTCGAAACCCTGGTGGAGGCAGGCCTAGCCCATAGCGGTGGCGTCGATCCCTACGGGGCTGCCCCTCCGAGCCAACCCCTGGGCCAGCCCCGGGAGCGGCGCCTGCGCTGCGATGCGTCCGTGCCCCTGCTAGGTGCCACCAGCCTTTGCCTGGGCATCTACGGTCAGGCGGAGGGCAGCCCCGACCAGATCCAGTGTCTCGCCTGCTTGCCCTTCGCGGCCATCGAGAACGAGACCTGCTGGTTTTATCCCACCGAGAACGGCCGCTATCTCAGCTGGCAGAGCCAGCGGCCGCGCACCTTTTTGCCTGGGCGCTTGCCCGTTGGCGAGCCGGGCCATGCCGCCGAGGGCTTCGACCCGGCTGATCTGCGTCTGTTGTGGTCGTTGCTGGCCGATGACCCGGCCATGACCTGCGTTGGCCTCACCTACCAGGGGCGGCGGATCGAGTGGGCGATCCAGCCCATGGCGCTGGAATCGGTGGAGGCGGCCTCGGTGTGGACCTGGTTTGAGCTCGATGACCTCAGCCCGGAGCCCTGGCAACGGCTCGATCGCATCGAAACTTCGCCCCGCTGTTAGGGCCCCCGGCATTTAGGTCTGGGATCCGGCGGAAATGCGATGCTCCTGGGGCGCAACCACTAGGGCGAGGGCAGGGCGATGGGCGCATCTCGGCAGGCGCTGCTCTGCGGCTACTACGGCGAGCACAACATCGGCGACGACGCCCTCTTGGCCGCCCTGCTGCTGCAGTTGCCGTCGGGCTGGACGCCCTTGGTGACGGGTTACGACCAGGCGGAGCTGGAGCAGCGCTTTGGGGTGGCCACTTGCCCGCGCCGCAGCCTCAAGGCCGTGCTGGCGGCCCTGGGCCGTTGTCAGGCCCTGATCCTGGGCGGCGGCAGCCTGCTCCAGGACGCCACCAGTTGGCGCAGCCTTATCTATTACGTGCTGCTGATTGGCGCCGCCCGCCTGGCGGGTAAGTCGGTGCTGCTGTGGGGCCAGGGCCTGGGCCCGCTGCGGCGCCGGCCCAGTCGCCTGCTGGTGCGGCTGTCCTTGCCCCTGGTCACGGCCAGCAGCTGGCGGGATCCGGCTTCGGCCGCCCAGGTGCGCCGCTGGGGTGTTCCCTGCCTGGAGGGCAGCGATCCGGTCTGGTCCTTGCCGCCATTGGCCTGGCGCGGATCCGGCGGACCGATCGTGCTCTGTTTTCGCTCCAGCCCCCTGCTAGGCCCGGCCCAGTGGCGCCTGGTGCTGGAGGCCCTGGCTGATCTGGCTACGCGCTCGGATCGGCAGGTGCTTTGGCTGCCCTTCCACCGGGGCCAGGACACCGGCCTGCTGGAGCGGCTGAAGGCTCAAGGGTTGGTGCCCGAGGCCCTGGCGGCCCGCAGCTGCGAATGCCAAGTGACCAGCCCTGAGCAGGCCATGGAGGTGTTTGCGGAAGCCGGCCTGGTGCTGGCGATGCGCCTGCACGGCCTGATCCTGGCTGCCCTGGCCTCCGCCCCCTGTTGCGCCCTCAGCTACGACCCCAAGGTAGCGGCGGCGGCCAGGGCTATCGCCTGTCCCTGCCTGGATCTGGAAGCCCCCTTGCCAGCGGCTCCCCTGCTGGCGGAAACCTGGTTTTCAAACCTCGACCAGAGCGCCGACCCCGAACGCATCGCGGCCCAACGCCAGGCGGCGAACGTGCATGCGGCCCTGCTGCAACGGCTGGCTTGATCGAGCTCGGCTTGGTATCCGGCCGGCTGGGGCGGCAGGGGCTCCTTAGTGCCCAGGGTAAGCAGGCCCCAGGGGGCAGCCCGCTGCCAGGGGCGAACCTGATCCCAACCCCAAAGGGTGCGTTTATTCCATACCAATCCCCTGGGAGGGCAATCTGGCCGGGGTTGGTGGCTTTGGTGTCCATCCCTACCGAAGCAAAGGGCACCCAGCTGGTGTGATTACGGCATGACCACCACCCCCACCGGCCTGATTCCGCGCGCAGACCTCGCCCAGCTCAATGCATTGAGCGATGGCCCTGGCCTGCTGCGCTTTGGTGCCCAGCTCCTCCTGATTGGCGCTGGCGGCGGGCTCTGGGCCCTGGCCAGCCTGCCGATGGCCCTGCGCTTGGTGGGCCTGGTGGCCAGTGGCATTGGCCTGGCCACCTGTTTTGCTCCCATGCACGAATGCGGCCACCGCACCGCCTTTGCCAGCCGCCGCCTCAACGACACCTGTGCCTGGATCGCCGGCCTGCTGAGCTTCTACAACGCCACCTTTTATCGCCGTTATCACCAGTGGCACCACCGCTTCGCCCACCAGGTGGGCCTCGATCCCGAACTGGAGGATCCCCAACCCACCACCCGCCTGGCCTACGGCCTGGAGCTGCTTGGTTGGAACTGGTGGATCGGCAAGCTGCGCGGCCACGCCCGCCTGCTGTTTGGCGATCTGGGCGGCATCGCCTATCTCAGTCCTGAGGTGATTCCCCAGGTGAGGCGCTCAATACGGCTCCAGTTCGGGGTCTATGGCCTGGTGCTTGGGGTTTCGCTGGCGGCTGGCCATGGCTGGTTTTTGGTTTGGGCCTGGCTGCTGCCCCTGGCCCTGGGCCAACCGCTGCTGCGCTTCTTCCTCTTGGCCGAACATTCCGGCTGTGAGTTTTGCGCCGATGGCACGCGCAACACCCGCACCACCATCACCAACCCCCTGGTGCGCTGGCTGATGTGGAACATGCCTTTCCACGCTGAGCACCACTTCTATCCCTCCCTGCCCTTCCACGCCCTGCCCCAGGCCCACCAGTGGATTGGTCCGAAGATCGACCATTGCGACCCGGGCTATCTGGCCGTCCATCGCCAGCTGCTTCAAAACCTCCGCAAACTGGCCCTGCCGGCATGAGCGCCCTGCCAACGATCCAGGAAGGCCTGCTGGAGCTGGGTTCCTTTCCTTTGCGCTGCGGCCAAACCCTCAGCAATGCCCGGATTGGCTACGCCCAGATCGGCGAGCCCAATACCGATCGCAGCAACCTGATCCTGGTGCCCACCTCCTACGGGGCCCGCCATGGCGACCTCACCTGGCTGGCTGGTCCGGTGCTCGATCCCGAGCGCTACTGCATCGTGATTGCCGACATGTTTGGCAATGGGGTGTCGAGTAGCCCCAGCCATGGCGAGATGGGCCTGGCCGAAACCGGCTGGGTCACAAGCCACCACGACAACACCGCCGCCCAGCGGCGCCTGCTGCTGGAGCTGTTCGGCACCGACCAACCAGCCCTGGTCTACGGCTGGTCCATGGGGGCCCAACAGGCCTACCAATGGGCGGTGAGCTACCCGGAGCTGGTGCGCCGCATCTGTTGTGTGTGTGGCACGGCCCGCACCACCCCCCACAACCGCCTGTTTGTGCTCAGCCTGCGCCAGGCCCTCTGCGCCGACCCCCATTGGAATGGCAAGGGCTTTGCTGGCGATCCGGTGCAGGGGCTACGCACCTACGCCCTGATCTACGCCAGCTGGGCCGCCAGCCAGCCCTTCTTTCGCACGATCAGCGAAGCCTCGGTGGAGGAGCACGTGGAGCAGCGCTGGCTGCCCGCCTACCAGCGCCACGACCCCCGCGATCTGATCGCCATGCTCGACACTTGGCTGGCTCACGATGTGGCTGACGGCGGTGACCTGGCGGCGGCCTTGGGCCGCATCAAGGCCCAGGCCACGGTGGTGGCGGCCAGCCGGGATCTCTATTTCACCCTGGATGATCTGGCCGCCGATCAGGAATGCCTGCCCCATGGACGCCTGCAGGTGATTGATTCGCTGCTGGGCCACCGGGCCGGCAACCCCTCCGCCAGTCCGCCTGAACAACAGCAATTGCGCAGCGCCGTTGAGGAGTTGCTCAGCCGCTGAATTGGGTCTTCCCCTCAGGTCCCTTGGGGGCCTGAAGCACCGACCCAGCCGCCATCAAGCCGTTGCTGATTGAAGCGATCTCAGCGGTTCTGAAGGTGAGCTTGCAGGGGCTCGCCCCAGTTTTTTCCTCTCCCCACTCGATCCGCCATGACCGATCTCGCCCGCCTGGTCCGGGACCAGGGCCTGAGTTTTCTGTTGGTGTCCTTCACGGATCTGTTTGGGGTGCAGCGCTCCAAGTTGGTGCCGGCCTCAGCGGTGGCTTCGATGGCCAAGGCCGGCGCTGGTTTTGCCGGCTTTGCGGCCTGGCTCGATCTCTCGCCCGCCGATGGCGATGTGATGGCGATCCCCGATGCCACCAGCTTGATGGCCCTGCCCTGGCAGCCCCAGGTGGGCTGGGTGGCGGCCGACCTCAGCCTCAATGGCGTGCCGATGGAGCAATGCCCGCGGCGCCTGCTGCAACGCCAGCGGCAACGGGCTGCTGGGCTGGGCTTTGAGCTGCGTAGTGGCGTGGAGGCCGAGTTTTTCCTGCTCGATCCCGCCGGCACAGGCCCGGCCGATGCCCAGGATCACCAAAGCAAACCCTGCTACGACCAAATGGCGCTGATGCGCCGTTTCCCCCTGATTGGGCCGTTGCTGGAGGGCATGGAGCAGCTGGGCTGGGGCCCCTACCAGGCCGACCACGAGGACGCCAATGGCCAATTTGAGGTGAACTGGACCTTCGCCGAGGCCCTGGTGACGGCCGATCGCCATGCCTTTTTCAAGGTGATGGTCAAAACCCTGGCCGAAGCGCAGGGCATGCGGGCCAGCTTCATGCCCAAGCCCGTGGCCGAACTCACAGGCAACGGCTGCCACACCCACCTTTCCCTTTGGGATTTGGAAGGCCGCAACCTGTTCCCCGATCCCGCCGGACCCCTGGGGCTCTCCAGCCTGGCGTACCACTTCCTCGGCGGCCTGCTGGCCCATGCCCCGGCCCTGGCCTGCTTCACCAACCCCAGCGTGAACAGCTACCGGCGCCTGGCCGCCCCTCCCACCACGTCGGGGGCCACCTGGTCGCCCGGGGGGATCAGCTACGGCGGCAACAACCGCACCCACATGGTGCGCATCCCCGATGGCCAGCGCCTGGAGCTGCGCCTGCCCGATGGGGCCGCCCATCCCTACCTCTTGCAGGCGGTGGTGCTGGCCGCCGGCCTCGATGGCATTGAACGCCAGCTCGATCCCGGCGTTCGCCACGACAACGACAACTACGCCGATCCCCTGCCCCTGGAGGCCTGCGGCCGCCTGCCCACCGACCTTGGGGAAGCGTTAGGGGCCCTAGAGGCGGATCCCATTTTGCGGGCGGCCCTGGGGGAGGAGTTCTGCCGCTCCTATCTCAAGCTGCGCCGGCGCCAATGGCAGGACTACCGCAGCCAGGTGAGCCCCTGGGAGCTTGTTCATGGTCTGGATGGGTGATGGGTTGGCTGGCCGCCCCAATTCCCTGATCTTGATGGAGCCGCAGGCCCCTAATCCTCAGCTTTTGATGGCCAGGGTGGCCTGGTCGATGGGTTTGCCCTGGCGATCCCAAGCGTTGATTTTGAGGCTGGTGGGGCTGGCCTCCAGTTCCACAAAGCCATGCACACTGGCGCTGGCCGCCGTATTGCCATTGGCCAGAATCGGCCTCAAGCTGGCACCGCCGATGCCAATGGTGAGGTAGGTGGTGCCATCAATCATTTTGGTGCGTTCGTAATCATGTTCATGGCCGTTGATATAGAGCTGCACTCCATACTTTTTAAACAGGGGCGCTAGCCGGGCCTGGGCATCGCCATCATTGCCATAGAGCCCCGCCGAATAGATCGGGTGGTGGCCCACCACCACTTTCCAGGGGGCCTTGCTGGCCGCCAGGCTGGAGCGGAGCCAGGGCAATTGCTGGGCCCAGTTGGCATTCATATTGGTATCGAGCATGAAAAATTCCACTGGCCCGCGGCGCAGGTTGTACCAGCGGCCGGCCATGCCGAAGGGGCGATAGGCCACCTGGGGATCGCCATTGGCCGTGCGGATGTCGTGGTTGCCGAGCACCGCGTGGAAGGGCACCCCGGCCTGGAGCAGGGCGCTATAGGGGCGGGTGAAGGCGCCATCCACCTTGCTGATATCGCCATCGTTGTAGATGTTGTCGCCAGCCAGGATCACCAGATCCACCGGTTGGCGCCGCTGCACGGCTGCCATCTGATCGGCGACCGCCTGCTGCTTGCGATCGCCGCTGCCGCTATCCGCCGTGGCCAACCAGCGCAGCTTGGTTGGGGATGGGCCGGCTGCCTGGGCCACCAGCGGAGCGGCGCTCGCTAGGGGCGCCCGTTGGGCCAGGCCGCCGGCTGCCGGGGTCAAGGCTTTGGCGGCAACCACGCTGGCTCCAAACCCCAGGCCGCCGGCCAGCAAGGCGAGCAGTTGCCTGCGGTTCAGGGAGGGAAGGGCCCGGTCGTGGTCCATGGAGCCTGGCCGTAGTGGGGTCAGGTTACCGGCCCTGTTTTGGTAGCGGGGCCAGGTTTTGCCAGCGGGGCCGGCCGATCCCATCGGTGATGTCAAAGGCGAGGGCATTGAGGCCCAGGGCCAGGGCCGGCCAACGGGATTCCAGTTGGGGGCGCAGGGCCAGCTCCAGCTGGGGCAGCCAGCCCGCCAATAGCAGCGAGCGCAGGCTGAGCAGGCTGAATTCCAGGTAACTGACCAGCCAGCGGGCCAGGTCCACCGGTCCGGCCAGATCGAGGATCCAGAGCAGCATCTTGGGCGTGCGCCAGGCCGCCAACAGGGCCATGGAGGTGAAGGCCAGCCAGCCGGCCCGATCCTTCATGAAGGCATCGGCCTTGGCCGGATCGCCCGTGGCCAGCACGCCAAAGAACACATTGAGCATGGCGTTAATCGCCTGGGGGGCGATGCGCCGGCCGGGGGGCACCATCATGCCGCGGCTAAACAGCCAGGTGACGGTGACATTGGCCTGGGAGGCGCGCACCTGGTTGAGGCTGGCCCCATCGAGTTGCCCCAGGCGCAGGGCCTGGTCGATCAAGCTGGTGAGCCGGGGCAGGTTGCGCACCAGGGTGCCAAAGCCGGTGAAGATCAGGGGCGACTGCAGGGAAGCCGCATCGCCAATGGCCAGGATCCGTTCAAAGCCCACCCGGCGCGAGCCACTGCGGGTGTGGAAATAGCCAGGGATATAGCCAAACGTTGGTTTTTTCCAGCGCATGGATAGCCCTTCAATCGGCTTGTATTCACCGAGGATCTGGAAAAAGTCTTCGTAGAGCTCCAGCAGGGAGCCCGGATCGGCCGTGGTGATCCTGTGGTAGTGGAACAGGTAGAAGGTGAGCTCGTCGCCCTTGCCGGGGAACAATTCCCAAATTAATTGGCGTTGGCGGCTGACATCGCCATGGCCAAACAGCACATCGCCCAGGTTGGGATCCCAGATCTCCGGCGGGATGCCTTCGAGCACCATGCCCACGGTGGGACAAACGCTGTCGAACGGTTGGCCGCCATGCAGTTGCCAGGCCACCGAACTGGCCGTGCCCATGGCATCGAGGATCAGGCGCGCCTGGAGCTGGCTGCGCCCGCCACCTTGGCGTCCCTGGAGATCGAGCACAACGCCGTTATCGTGGATGGCCGCCTGCACAAAATCGGTGCAGTCGATCACCTTGCCGCCGGCGGCCTCCAACTTGGCCTGGCAGGCGAGCAGCAGGGCCTGGCTATCAATGGCGATATTGAGTACGGTGGGAGTGTGCAACACCGGCGCACAACAGTCGGCTGGATTGTTGCCATCAAAGAACTTGTGGAAGCCATCGCGATATTCGCGCAGGATCAGGGTTTCCACCTCATCAGCGCTGAACAGGCCCGTATTAACAAGCACCGCCAGTTCGCTGCGGGAGATATTCCATTCGCGGTGCATCTTGCCCGCCTCGAGCCGCTCCACCACCACCACCTTCTGGCCGGCTTGGGCCAGGGCTGCCGCCTGCACCATCCCTAGGGCACCACCCAGCACGACCACGTCCCAGGGCGTCTCGCCGCTTGAGGCCGGGGGCATGGGGCCCGAGATCTTGTGCACCACCGCCGGCGGCTCAGCCGTGCGGCCGGCCTGGCCGCGCCAGCGGGCCTCCCACCACCAGAGCCGCTCCAGGTCGGCCTGGCCCTGGGGCAGCTGGCGAAAGGCTGCCACCGTGTGGGGATAGGCGCCCGAGAGGGCCTCAAACGCATTGGCGCCAGCCTCCAGGGGCGCTAGGGGAGCGAGGGCGTAGGGAAAGCGTTGCTCCAATTCAGCCTGGAGGCGGGCCAGCAGGGCCTGGGCTTCGGCGGGCGTGCCTTGCCAGAGCCAGGCCTTGAGATAGACCGATTGCTGCAGGCCCCAACCACTCAGGCGCAGGTCCAGCCCCCCGCGGCAGAGGCGCAGGTGGTTGCCCTGGCGAGTGGCCCCGGGGCCGAGCAGCTCTAAGGCCGCTGTGATTACGGGCTCCAGCTGCCGCCGGGGCACATCCACGTACCAGAGCGGTTCGATCATGGCGTCAGCGGCTTGGGCTGGGGGAAGGAAGGGGAGGAGCGGCGGCGATCAGGCTCTGCAGCGAGGCCAGGATCTCCTGGCTGTGGCCGGAAGGACGCACGGCCACCCAGCGCTCGCGCAGCACGCCATCTGGATCGATCAGGAAGCTGTGGCGCTGGGAGTAGGGGGAGATCCAGGAGCCATAGCGGCGGCTCACCAGCCCGCCCGGATCGGAGAGTAGGGGAAAGGCCAGGCCCTCGCTGCCGCAAAACGACGCATGGGATTCGGCTGAATCGGCGCTGATGCCCACCACCTCAGCGCCGAGGGTGTGGAACTGGGCCAGGTCCTTTTGGAAGCCCCGGGCCTCGAGGGTGCAGCCACCGGTGAAATCCTTGGGATAAAAATAAAGCGCCAGCCAGCGGCCCTGGAAGTTCGAGAGGCGGAGTTCTCCTTCCGTGCCCGGGGGCACAAAACCCGTTAGGGCGAAATCGGGAGCCGGCTGATCAAGCTCCGGCAGGGTGCCGCCGAGGGCCCGGGCCGGTTTGGGGGCTGCCAGGAGGCCGGCGAGGGCACCGGCCGCTGGCATGGCAGCCAAAAACCCCTGCAACACAAGACGGCGCTTCATTGCAGGGGCTCAGGGGTTGGGTTGGTCAGGGCCTTGATGGCGCCGGCTCAGATCTTGGCCAGGTTGACGCCGAGTTGCTTGGCGTAGGCACCGAGACCTTTCTTCTGGACGGTCTTGAGGGCGCGGGTGGAGAGGCGCAGCTTCACGAAGCGGTTACCCTCAGCCCACCAGAGGCGGCGCTCCTGCAGGTTGACCTGCTGCAGCTTCTTGGTGCGCACATGGGAGTGGGAGACGGCCATGCCGTTATTGGCGCGCTTGCCGGTGAGCTGACAAACCCGGGACATGACAATCAACCTGTGGATAACAAACGGGGATTAACCCGAACGGAGATCTTACCAAAGGGCAAGGCGGCCGTGGCTAGAAGCCGCCTTGTGGGGGCTGGGCAAGCCCCCCGGGACCCTGGGCTCAGAGGCCCCGGGCGAGCAGCTGGGAGAGCAGGTCGGTGCTGCGCTGCTGGAAGCCGGCCAACTGGTTGGGCTCCAGGCCGCCCACGGCCAGGCGGGCCATCTCATAGAGGTGCTGGCCCAGCTGGTTCGCCAGCTGCTGGCTGGGCGAGCTGGCGCCAGCCCCGGTGATCACGGCCCCGGCCGAGAGCTTGAGCAGCCCTTCCACCAGGGGATGGCGGCGGTTAATCAGCAGCACGTGGTGCTCGGGCAGGCCCGGCAGGCGCTGCTCCATCAGGGCACCCATGTCGTTGATGCGGCGCATCTGCTCGGGCAGCAAAATCAGGGCCGCCGGAGCGTTGTCCCCCTTGAGGGATTGCACCTGCACCGTCACCTTGTCGCTGTTCAGGACGGTTTTAAACAAGCTGCGTAACTGTTCGCTGGCGTCCTTGCCGTCGGCATCACTGAGTTCGCTTTGCTTCTCCTGGAGGCTGTCATCGAGTTCGCTATCGACCCGCTGGAAGGTGAGCTCCTGGTGACGCGATTCCAGCCAGGGAATAAATTGGGCATCGATCAAGGTGTCGGCCAGCAGAACCTCGGCTCCTTGGCCCTTCCATAGCGCAAGGGGACCGGCCTGGCCGGCCTCATCGGTGCAATAGAGGATGCGTTTGGCGTTGGCCTCGCCCAGGCGGCTGCGGTAACCGGCCAGGGTGGTGTAAGCCAGGTTGCCGCTGGCGATGGGGTCGGGGTTCTCCTCCTGCTCGCCCGCAGGGGCGGTGGTGCCATAGAGCACCAGATCGGCCACCTGGTCGGCGAACTTGTCGTCTTCCATGGCGCCGATCTTGATGAAGGGGGCCAGGGCCTCCCAGATTTCGGCGTAGCGCTTGGGCTCATCGCGGTGGAGCTCCTTGAGGCGATCGCCCACCTTCTTGGCCACAAAGCCGCCGATTGAGCGCACGCGGCGATCGGTCTGGAGGGCGCTGCGGCTCACGTTCAGGGGGATGTCGGGCGAGTCGATCACGCCGCGCAGGGGTACCAGGTAGCGGGGCACCACCTCCTTGATCGAATCGCTCACAAACACCTGGTTGCAATAGAGGCGAATCTCGCCCCGTTCCCAATCGGTGCGGCCGGTGAGCCGGGGGAAAAAGAGGATGCCCTGGAGGTTGTAGGGGTAATCGGTGTTGAGGTGCACCCAGAGCAGGGGATCCCCCTGGAAGGGGTAGAGGTAGCGGTAGAAGTCGATGTAGTCCTGATCGGTTAGGTCGCGGGGGCTACTGCGCCAGGGGGCCTGGCGCTTGTTCACCGTTTCGCCTTCGAGCTGCACTTCCACCGGTAGGAAGTCGCAGTAGGTGGTGATAAGGGTGCGCAGGCGGCTCGGCTCGATGTATTCGAGCTCCTCCTCCTGCAGGTGCAGGATGATATCGGTGCCGGGTTCGCTGCGCTCACCCCCTTCCAGGGTGAAGTTGGGGGAGCCATCGCAGCTCCAGCGCACCGCCTCGGCAGCGGGCCGGGCAGACAAGCTAACCAGCTCCACCTGGTCGGCCACCATGAAACTGGAATAGAAGCCCAGGCCGAAGTGGCCGATGATGGCATCATCCTCACTTTTATATTTCTGCAGGAATTCCTCGGCGCTGGAGAAGGCCACCTGGTTGATGTAGCGCTTCACCTCATCGGCCGTCATGCCGATGCCGTTGTCGCTGATGGTGATCGTTTTGGCTTCGCGATCAATGCTGATGCGGATCTGTCCTTCTTCGCCTTCGCTGCAATCGCCGCCCATGGCCGCCATCCGGCGCTTGCTAATGGCGTCGACGCCATTGCTCACCAGCTCACGCAGGAACACCTCATGGCCGGAATAAACGGCCTTTTTGATAATTGGAAAAATATTTTCCGTATGGATCTGGATTTGGCCCTGTTCCTTCACAGTCACGATCAATGGACGACTGGCGGGACCTTAGGCAAGGGCCGGCGCCAACTCAAGCGCGGCCAGGGAGGGGTCCCCGAACCCCCAAGCTGGGGAATGGTCAAGGGCTGAATGAAGGCGGCCTCCCCCCTCCCCCCCAAAAACTCTGATTTAGGGTGGTGGGCCTTGGCGCATCACCGGTCTGGCCAGCACCCTTTGGATTTCCGTTAAAGCCTGGCGCCACAGCCTCACGGTGCCCCAATTCACGGTGGTCACCGGCGCCCTGGTGATTGCTGTCGGCACGGTCGTTCTCGCGAGCCCCCTCTGTTCCAGCGACGAGGTTGGGCTGTGGGAAGCCCTGTTTACGGTGACCTCCGCGATCACGGTGACGGGCCTGTCGATCATCGACATCAGCCGGGATCTCACCGCCTTTGGCCAGGTGACCCTGGCCGGCCTGATCATCACCGGTGGCCTGGGCCTGATGGCCATCACCACCTTTTTGCAGGGGTTTGTGCAGGGCCGCTCCGGGTTGCGCCACCGGCTCGATCGGGGCCGGGCCCTGGATGACTTCGGTGTGGGCGGGATTGGCCCCACCTTCAACAGCATTTTGGTTACGGGCTTTTGTGTGATGGGCCTAGGCACGCTGGTGCTCTACGGCTTCGGCTTTACCGACATCGCCAATCCCCTGGAACGGTTCTGGGCATCCCTGTTCCATTGCATCAGCGCCTACAACAATGCCGGCTTTGGTCTTTGGGGCGACAATTTGGTGCGCTACCGGGATAACCCGGTGGTGAATGGTGTGATCGCCACCATGATCGTGGTGGGCGGCATTGGCTGGCGGGTGATCAATGACCTTTGGAGCAATCGCTCCAGCTTGCAACCGCTGCGCGGCTTTAATCTGCGTCGAATCAGCCTGCGCCGATTCAGCCTCCAAGCCCTCAAGTTGCGTCGATTAAGCCTGCACAGCCGCTTGGTGTTGCGCAGCACGGTTCTATTGATTGGGGTGGGGGCCCTGGGCCTGCTGTTCACCGAACAGTTCGCCTCCGGTGGCGTGATCGAGGACCTGCAGTGGTGGCAGCGGCTGCAAGTGACCCTGTTTCAATCGATTTCGGCGCGCACGGCAGGCTTTAACACCGTGCCCCTCTCGATTCAAACCTTCTCCGATGCCGGCCTGCTGCTGCTGATTGTGCTGATGTTTATCGGCGCTAGTCCGGGGGGCACCGGTGGCGGGATTAAGACCACCACCTTCGCCATTTTGATGGGGGCCACCCGCTCCACCCTGGAGGGCCGCGATGAGGTGGTGATCCAGCGGCGTCAGATCCCGGATACGGTTGTGCTGCGGGCCGTGGGGGTGACCTTGGCCTCGGTAATCTTCGTGATTTTGATGGCCCTGTTGCTCGGCATCGGGCCCACCACCACAGGAGAGCCCACCCGCACTAGCTTCAACTTCCTGGAGAAGCTCTTCACCTGCATGTCGGCCTTTGGCACCGTGGGGCTCGATCTGGGCGTCACGGCCCAGTTGAACCGTTGGGGCCAGCTGGTGCTGATGGTGGGGATGTTCGTAGGCCGATTGGGTATCTTGCTTCTGCTTTCGGCGTTCTACGGCAGCCGCGCCCCATCCCGCGTGGGCTATCCCCGCGAAGACCTTTACACCTGAACTTCCCTCCCATGACCAGTTGGTGGCAATGGAATCCGGCAGATGGCGCCAGCA
>CAMCMT010000044.1 GCA_945875915.1 Synechococcus sp. UW140
TCCGCTGGAGGCAGCGATGGAACCACTACCCAACAGGGCCAGGGTTTCACCGCTTCCGATCGATGTGGCGCCAGTGTAGGTGTTGAGGCCGCTGAGGCTGTAGGTACTAGAGCCATTGATCGCTAAGGATCCGCCGAGACCCGAGATCACTCCGCTGTTCAGTCCGGAGGCATCGGTGATGGTTAGCGATTGGTTGCCCAAGTAAGTGGAACCAGATCCGCCCAGGTTGATCAGAGATACGGGGCTGGTGGCACCAGCAATGGAGAAGTTGCCGCTGTTGCTAACTCCGCTGGAGGCAGCAATGGAACCACTACCCAACAGGGCCAGGGTTGAACCAACAGCAATGGATGTGGCACCGCTGTAGCTGCTAAGGCCAGCAAGGGACAGGGTTCCTGAACCGAGTTGGGCAAGGGCGCCGCTGCCACTGATTTGGCCTGAGTAGGTGGTTGAATCACTGCGCTTAAAAGCCAATGTGCCGTGATTGATGATGGGGGATGCTTCACTGATTGAGCCACTGGTCGATCCTAAACCCAGTTGCAAAGTGCCAGCCTGGATTGTGGTGGCGCCTGAATAGCTGTTGTTTGCGGAGAGAATTAAGGTGCCAACACCCGCCTTGGTTAGGGTGCCACCATTGCTGTCGAGGCCACTAGCGAAGGTAACAAGTTGGCCATTGGTATTAATGATGTAAGTTTGATTGGCTCCATGGCTAAAGCGATCAGAATAATCGGTGTTGACACCATTTCCGTAGAGCAGGGTGCCCCCCATTAAGTTAATGGTTCCATCAGTGCCTAGGGCTGATTGGGATCCCAGGCCGATGGTGCCACCGCTTAGGGTGGTGGTGCCCGTGTAGCTATTGGTTCCGGCCAGAATGAGGGTTCCCCCCTGGCCATTGGCCGCAATCGTGAGATCGCCCGAGCCAGAAATGCTTCCTACGAGGGTAGCAACCTGAGCATTTTGCTGGAACGTATTCACGGACGATCCAGAAGGCGTTGCCAGGGTCCAATTGTTGGCAAAGGAGCCATTGGCATCAACGCTAACCGTGCCGCCCGTGAGGGTGGTGCTCCAGGGATTGGCGATCGAGGTGGTCATGCCGCTGTCGAGCACCTTGGCGAGGGCTAGCTGAACGGTGGTTGGGCTGTAGGTGAGGTTGGTGCGATAGCCCGTGAGATCGCCTGTGGTTGTGATCGCATCAAAGGAGTTGGTGATCGATTGGGCCGCAACCAAGGTATAGGGATTGACTGCGTCGTAATTGCCACCAGAGAAGGCCAAATTGACGGTTCCGCCCAGGGCGGAGTATCCAGTTACGCTTAGTCTGTCGGCCGATGCGGAGCCGACTTCAAAACGACTGGTGGACCCACTATTGAGCGATAAATTACCACTGACGGTTAAGTTACCAATGGAGTTGCCAGCCGCGATCGAGCCACCGCTTTGAACTGTGGTCATCGGCAGGGTGCCATTGCCGCCCAGGCTGGCACCGGCTTGAACGGTGAGATTGGCAGACGCCGCTATCGAGCCATTTACGAAGAGGTTGGCGCCATTTTCAACCGTTGTGGTGCCCGTGTAGGTGCTATTGCCGGCGAGAAGAGTGTTGCTGCTTGTGGTGCCGTTTTGGGAATTGCTGATCGTGAGCGAGCCATTGCCGCTAATCGTGCCGGACAATTCGGCGGTTACACCATTGCCATCGATGGTGCTAGTTGCATTGGCGTTGGCTGGTGTTGTTAAGACCAGGCTGGTGTTGTAGGAGCCTGGCTGGTTGATAACCAGTGTGCCACCTGAAAGGGTCGTCGAAACGGGGTTTGTGATGTTGGCGGATTGGCCCGCGGGGATGACGCTGATTACTTGTAAATTGAGGGCTGTTGCTGTGTAGTCGAGCGCATATTGATAGGCACTCGATAGACCGCTGATGTTCACGTTTGCCGCGGAGAAGGTGCCGCTGCGGCTTTGACCTGAGAAGAGGATATAGGGGGTAGAGGTGAGATAGTTGTCGCCTGAAAAGGCCAGATTCAAGACACCATCAAGGTTGATGGAGCCGTTGGCAGTCACTCGGTCCGAGTTGGCACTGAAGATGGAGAAGTTGCTGATCGATCCGGATGCCAGGGTGAGAGTGCCCGAACCGCCCGTAATCGCTAGGGGGCTACTACCGGCATTGTTTGGCGCCAGAATCCCGCCCGAGTTGATAGTGGTGCTTGGGATCGAGCCATTACCCGAAAGGGTGGCGCCACTAAGGACCGTGAGCCCGGAGGATGGGGCGATCGATCCCCCAACACGTAAGGTGCCGGTGCCGCCCACGGTGGTGCTTCCCGTATAGGAGTTGCCGCCAGAGAGGGTGAGGGTGCCTGAACCGAGTTGGGACACGGATCCTGAGCCTGAAATCAGGCCGCCGTAGCTGGTTGCATCGCTGCGATTAAAGGCCAGGTTGGCGTTATTCGTAATCGTGGCTGAATGACTGATGCTGCCGCTGGTGCCACCGGATCCAATCTGTAGGGTGCCGTCACTGATGGTGGTTTCGCCGGTGTAGGTGTTATTGCCAGTGAGGGTGAGGGTGACAGAGCCAGCCTTGGCAAAGGCACCCGTGCCAGCCATCACACCCCCGAAGGTTGTGTTGCCATTGGATCCACCGGCCGTTAAATTATAGCTAGCTAAATCAATCGTGCCGGCTCCGGCAATCGAGCCGATCGTATCGCTGGACCCAAGCTGATAGGTAGCACCCTGGGACACGCTGACATTGCTGCCATCCGCCAAGAGGCCGGAGACGACGAGCGTGCCGGAGGCTATTGTGGTGTTGCCGGTGTAAGTGTTGTTGCCGCTGAGGGTGAGGGTGCCTGAGCCCTGCTTGGATAGGGAACCCGAACCGGAGATCAGTCCAGCGTAGGTCGTAGCATCGCTGCGACTAAAGGCCAGATTGGCATTATTGGTGATCGTGGATGAATTACTGATCGCGCCGCTAGTGCCACCGGCACCGATTTGCAGGGTGCCAGTGCTGATTGTGGTGTTGCCGGTGTAAGTGTTGTTGCCGCTGAGGGTGAGGGTGCCTGCACCTAGTTTGGCAAGGGTCCCCCCGCCCGAGATCAGGCCGCCATAGGTATAGGCATTGCTGCGATTGAAGGCCAGGTTGGCATTGTTAGTAATGTTGGATGAATTACTAATGGCTCCGCTATTACCGCCGGCACCAATTTGCAGGGTGCCGGCACTGATGGTGGTGGTGCCGGTGTAGGTGTTGGTGCCGCTGAGGGAGAGGGTGCCTGCACCCAGCTGGGTGAGGTTGCCTGTGCCTGAGATTACGCCGGCGTAGCTGGTTGCATCGCTGCGGTTAAAGGCCAGGTTGGCATTATTAATAATATTGGAGCCCAGGGATCCCGACGTGCCACCGGCACCGATTTGCAGCGTGCCGCCACCCAAAAGTTCGGTTTGACCGGTATAAGTGTTGTTACCACTGAGGACAAGGGTCCCGCTTTGGCGCTTAATAAAGGCTCCAGAGCCTGAAATCTGGCCTCCATAAGTCTGAATATTGGGTGACCTGATCTCAATGTCCACTACGCCGTTATTGATGATGCTGGATGAACTACTAATGGAGCCGTTGTAGGAAGCTATATAGATATACAGCTTGCCGGCGTTGATTGTGGTGGTGCCAGTGTAGGTGTTTCTACCATTGAGCGTTAAGGTATTAGATCCCTCCTTAATTAAGGAGCCGGAGCCGCTAAGGATGCCTCCGAAGGCGTAATTGCCTGTGCGATTGAAGACGAGGGTGCCGGCGTAATCGAAACCATTCGTCAGACTTCCAGTTGTTCCGCCTGCGCCAATCGAGAGAGTTCCTCCATCATAGAGATTGATTTTGCCGAGACTCTCTTTGTTGAGTTCCCCCGCCACCGTCACAAGTCCACTTTTTATTGTTAACGTAGCTTTGGCATCATTGGATATGTAAAGGTTCCCAGAGTTTGTCCAATTGCCGCCAGAGATTGTTACATTGCCGCTGCTTTCATATCTGCCCCCAATTACACCATTGACATTGGATATATTGCCTCCGTTAACCGCAAGGGTGCCATTGCCGAGAGAGCCAACAGTAAGGTCGCCGGAATTCGTCCAATTGCCACTGGTGATCGTTGCGGCACCATTGCTTCCTTCGCTAGCCCCAATCACACCATTGAAATTAGAAACAGTGCCTCCGCTCACCGCCAGATTGCCATTGCCTGCGTAGCCGATAAAAAGGTCGCCCGCAGTGGTCCACGTTCCCCCCGTGGCAACCGTTGCCGTGCCGTTGCTGCCACTATCAAGACCGAGATAGCCAATGGATGACTGACTAATAGAGGCGCTGCCGCTTCCGTTACCGATCTGGAGGGTACCAGCGTCGATTGTCGTCGCTCCCGTGTAGGTGTTGTTACCGGTGAGGGTTAGGGTGCCCGTGCCTTGCTTGGTGAGGCTGCCACCGGCACTGGTTAAACCAGTGGCCAGGCTGATATTTTGGCCATTGGTATCAATCGCATAGGATTGGTTACTAGCTTGGCTGAAGCGCGCCGAATAATCGGTGGTGTTATTGGCCGTGAATTGCAGGCTGCCACCGCTGAAGCTAAGGTTACCTACTGTGCCAAGGGCCTGGTTCGAGCCCAGGCTTAGGGTTCCGCCCGCCAGGGTGGTGCCGCCGGTGTAGGTGTTGTTGCCGACAAGCGACAGGGTGCCTGTGCCCGCCTTGGTGAAAGACCCCGTGCCTGCCAGCACGCCACCGAAGGTTGTCGAAGCATTGGCAGCACCGGCGATTAAATTGTAACTATATATATTAATCGTGCCGTTGCCCGCAATCGAGCCGATCGTATCGTCAGCGCCCAGGTCATAGGTGGCACCCGTGGCCACGCTGACATTGCTGCTATCAGCCAGGAGCCCGGATACCAGTAGCGTTCCAGAAACAATAGAGGTGTTACCGGTGTAGTTGTTGGTGCCACTGAGCGTTAGGGTGCCATTGCCTTGCTTGGTAAGGCTGCCGCCGGCACTGGTTAAATTACTGGCCAGAGTGATGTTTTGGCTATTGGTATCAATCGCATAGGCTTGGTTGTCAGCTGGGCTGAAGCGATCCGAATAATCCCTGGTGTTATTCGCCGTGAATTGCAAGCTGCCACCGCTGAAGCGAAGCGTGCCTTCCGTGCCTAGGGCCTCGTTCGAGCCCAGGCTTAGGGTTCCGCCCGCCAGGGTGGTGCCGCGGTTATAGGTGTTGTTACCGCTGAGGGTGAGGGTGCCTGTGCCCGCCTTGGTGAAGGCCCCCTCGCCTAGCATCATGCCACTGAAGGTTGTGGTGCTATTCGATCCACCGGCCGTTAAGCTACGCTGATTTAAACTAATCGTGCCGTTGCCAGCAATCGAGCCGATCGTATCGGTTTCGTCCACCTGATAGGTGGCACCCGTGGCCACGCTGACATTGGTGCTATCAGCCAGGGACGAATTCTCGGATACTATTAGCTTTCCAAAAATAATCGAGGTGTTGCCTGTGTAGCTATTATCGCCAGTGAGAACCAGGGTGCCCGCGCCTTGCTTGGTGAGGCTACCACCGTCACTAGTTAAAGAAGTGCCTAGTATAATGTAGTGATCGCTATCGCTGGTATCAATGGCATAGGCTTGATTGACGGCTTGGCTGAAGCGCGCTGAATAATCCGTGGTGTTATTGGTGGTGAATTGCAAGCTGCCCCCTGTAAAGCTAATCGTGCCTAGAGTTCCAAGGGCCTGGCTCGAACCCAGGCTCAGTGTTCCACCCGCCAGGGTGGTGTCGCCGGTGTAGGCATTGTTACCTGAGAGCGTGAGCGTATTAGCTCCCTCCTTGATCAAGGAACCCGAGCCGCTAAGATTACTAGAGGTGGCGACATTGGTGCTGCTGTTGAAGCTGAGGGCTCCCCCAAAGGAGAAATTTGCGAGCGACAGGTTCCCAATCGACAGAGTTCCTCCTTGATTGAGGTTAATCGTGCCATTGGCTCCTTTGGATAGGGTGCCAGCTACTTTCACCATGCCACCTGTTACCGTCAGGTTGGCAGTGCCGCTCCCGCCAACAGTAAGGTTACCGCTATTGGTCCAATTGCCTCCAGACACCGTAACAGTGCCAATCGATCCCGCCATTGCCCCAATAGTGGCGTTGCCATTGGAAATATTTCCACCACTAATGGTTAAGCTACCATTTACATAATTGCCGATTGTAAGGTTGGCCGTGTTGGTCCAATTGCCAGCCGAGATCTCGGCAATGCCAGTACCAGACGTGCCAAACAGCACATTGGATCCAATGATGGCGTTGCTACTGGAAACATTTCCACCCCTAATGGCTAAGGTTCCATTCCCAGAACTGCCAACAGTAAGGTTAGCCGTATTGGTCCAATTGCCACCGGTCACCGTAACATTGCCAATCGAGGGGCCCATGACCCCAATAGTGGCGTTGCTATTGGAAACATTTCCACCACTAATGGTTAAGCTACCATTTGCATAATTGCCGATAGTGAGGTTGGCCGTGTTGGTCCAATTGCCAGCCGAGATCTCGGCAATGCCAGCACCATAGACGCCAAGCGTTGCACTGGCACTGGAGATATTTCCACCCCTAATGGCCAGGCTTCCATTACCAGAAAAGCCGACCATAAAGTTACCCGTTGTGATCCAATTGCCACCTAAGATTGTGGCAAAGCCAGTGCCACCTAACGAGTATCCAATAGTTGCAGCGGCATTGGTGATAGTTCCACCGCTTAGGGTTAAATTGCCTCTTCCCTTTTCGCCAACAGTAAGAGCGCCTGTATTTGTCCAGCTGCCAGAGGAGATCGTTGCGGTACCGTTGCTGCCTGTAGAAAGTCCAAGAAAACTATTGGTGTCTTGGACCGTGCCGCCAGCGATGGTCAATGTCCCGTTTGAAACGGATCCGATTGCGAGACTATTTCCTCCATTATTTCCAATGAGCAAGCTGCCGCCGGCCAGGGATATCCCCAGGTCAAACGCATTGACGGTGGGATAAGATGCGAGAGTGGAATTATAAGTAAGTGTAAGATTGCCAGTATTGATGAGCGCTAAAGAGCCAGTGCCGGTGAGCACATTGGTAATGGTTAGGTTTGTGGTTTGATTGAATTGCAAGGTGCCATTGGCCGTGATCGGGGCGTTTCCAGAGACCGTAGCGCCATCATTGAGGATTACCGTATCCCCAGAAATAATGGTGCCGCCGCTATAGGTGGTTCCCGATGAACTGCCCGTTCCATAGGTTGTGGTTGTCTGGGCGAGGCTCACCAGCGGCGACACCAGCATCAGGCCGTTGATTGCCGCCGAGCTGAGCGCGAAGGCCGGGCTTTTGGTGGCTGTTCGCAACCAGGATTAGCGATAGATCGGTTTCTGGCGGGCAGGCCGGGTTTGGGTCCGGGCTTGAACTCGCTGGCTCGTTGCCGGGCTGGACCTCCGGGCCGCCAGGATCAGGTTGCCCGATCCGGAGATGGGGGCCGAAAGGGTTAGGGCGGTTCGGTTTTGGGCTGGCCGCTGGAGGGCGGCCGCGCTCGGTGTGGTGCTGGGCCAGGGGGAATCGGCAGCTGGAGCTCCTTGCTCGAGACTACCCAAAGGGGGCTGGCCCGGGGCTAGAAATTCCTGATTATTGAAGAGATGCCCGGTTCTAGTACAGCCGATGTCCAGGAATTGCAGGGCCGTTTGGATGGCGGCCTGGGCAAGGGGATAGGCCGTTGCCAGGTCTGCTGGGCAGCCGGCGGAATAGGGGGCAAGGCTACTGATAACGCCGTAGGCGGCATAGGGGCTAAGGGAGTGGTCGAGCCATTCGCTTCCACTGAGCTGGCCAAGGTTGCCCAGGTCGAGGCCAGCCGCCCTGGCTTGGCCAGGGGATTGGACTGATTTGGCGGGTCTGGCTGGGTAAAAGCTCATAGCTGGCAAGCAAATAGTTTATTGATTGGGTGTATTTTTATACTCTACAGCCTTATCCAGTGGTCGATTGTTGCTTTGGTCGCAGGCATTTCTTTAATTATCATTATTTTTTCTAATTTTACGACCCCTCCGGGGCTGCTGGCTATCGACCTAGGTCGATAGTTTTCGCCAAAGGGGCCGCCTGGCCCTCCTTAGCAAACATTTTTTCCGAATCGACCTATCGCGATACCGATGTGGGCTTTTGGCCCGGGTGGCCCCTTCCTGTCTCCTAGGCCGCCCTCCTTGTTTCTCCGCACTGCCGTGGCTGAGCTACCAGCCACGTTTTGAGCTGGCTTCGCTGGAGCAGCCCTCGCCCTGGGCCCTGCTTGAGGCAATTTTGCTGCAGTTCAGGGTAGAATTTGCATAATTTCCAAGGGTTGCCCCCCTGTCTCTGGCGTGAAGTTCTTCGTAGGCCCCATGTTGAACAGCCAATCAAGGGTCTTAGTCACCCATTAACGCTGCTTGCGCTTTCTTGCTGGCCTACTTGGCTCCATCCGCCCATGATTTTCACCGCCACACAGCTTGCCGATGCCACAACAAGCTTTGAAAATCGCTTTCGTCTGGCCTACCTCTCCAGTGGATTTGAGCCCACGATTGCCTTCGCTTCCAAGTCCCATCTATTGATGACGAATGCTTATCGGGGCCTGCGCGTCAAGCGCCACTTTTTAGGCGCAGCCGATACCGGCAAAGAAGCCTTGGAGCTTGTATCTAGGCTCATGCCAAATATTTTGGGAATCGACGACAACCTGACTGACATGAGTACTTCGAGCGTGATTAGCCAGGCGAAGCAGCTTCGCCCAAGCATGCGGATCGTTGCATGGGTAACCAAGCTGGATGCATTCTTTGGCTATCCCGATTGCCCGATTGTGATCGCCGAGGCGGATGTATTGGAGCATCCCGATACGCTCACTTTTGCTACGATGGCGATCATCAGCAACACCAGTTACCTCAGCCCTTCCATTCATCAGCGCCTAGGGCATCTTGAACAAATAGCCCCTGCTTCCTATCCCGGCACGATCACCCTCACGCCACGGGAGCATCAACTGCTCGAGGCCTACTCCCTCGGCCTAAGCAATCAGGAAACGGCAGAAAAAACAGGGCTTTCCGTACGCAGTATCCAAACCTACAGTGGCAATTTGTTGCAGAAACTAGGAACCAATAATCGCCAGAGGGCCCTGCAGCGGGCCCTCTCCTTGGGCCTGACGGAATTGGGCCATCTGTTGGAAGCCAAGTCCCATTAGGATGCTGTGAGCTGCCTACGTCTCAAAGACCCCTATCTCCTTCAGAAGTGCCGCAAGGATCTGGGGCAGACGATTCGATCGTGCCTTCCACAATCGTGCGTAGCTTAGTTAGTCAAATAGGCCACTGAGACCGGGACAAGTCAACATCGAAGGGCAGATCTTCATAGCGATAGAGTGTAGCCAGGGGAGTAAGGTACGTAATCTGTTGAAGTTCATCTGGCAGGACAACACCTCCTTGCCCTAAGAGTGTCAAAAGCACACTCAAATCATGGCTGCGCGGATAGTCAAGACCATGCAAGGTGAGTAGGGCCTTAAGCAATTTTTCAGCAGCCTGTTGGGCATGAAAGCCTAGGGATTCATCTGTGATCAGCTGGTTATCAAGAAGCTGCTGCAAGATCACCTCGTCCTGCTGCGCCTTGCGCAACAGCAGCAGAGCTTGATCAGCAGGCGTCATGGAGAAGTCGACCTTCCTGGGCCACGTGGTAATCCAGGGTTCCAGGAATCACGGAGCGCTCGTGAAAGCTAGCCTCGGTTGTCACCACAAGATCAATCGGCATCAATACATCCCGCAGCAGGCTGCGCAGCCGCAAGGTCTCGGCGTAGCGATTGACCAACTCCCGTTCAATCACCATCAAATCGAGATCGTTAGCCGCACTGAGATCGCCCCTGGCGGCCGAGCCGAACATAATCAACCGCGAGGGGGCCGCATCGGCAGACAATCGGCTCACCACCTCAGCCACTTTGTCGGCTGTAACAGCCCAAGGCTTGGTGGTTGGCAAGGACGTTGGCGTCACGGCATCAGATTAGGTCAGCTAAGCGCCATCCAACGACACCGATTGGCTGCCATTGGCAGCAAAGCCCCATCGCACCGACTCCCCAGCCTGCACCGGCCCGCCCGATGGGGAGCATCCGAGGCCAAGGGCAGCAGGGCATGGGCTGTTCGCCGCAACTCCCCTAAAAACCCGGCGGCCGCTTGCGCCCGCTCGACAACGACACATTGCCAGGCTGGCCCGCAGGATTAGCCGCAAACGGATGAGCGCCACCGCTCGGCAAGCCCGTTGCCAGGGGCATTTGGGGGGGCCTGGCTGCGCCGGCGGGCTGGGGCACGGCCACCACGTTGAACGCCAACGACCAGCGTTCGCCTTCGCCGCGGAAGGGGGGCACCGAATGGGGTTGCCAGGCGGGGAACACATAGAACTCGCCGGGCACCGGCAGCACGTACTCCGCCATGCCGGTGCGGAAGCTTTGGATGTGCCATTCCTCCGGGCCATGGAAACACAATTGGCCATCGAAACTGGCGCCGCTGATCTGGGGGGGCACCTGTAAAAACAGCACCCCGGAAAAACTGCCGCCGTGGGTGTGGGTGGGGTTGTAATCGCCCGCCCGTTGCACATTCAGCCACACATCAATGATCTGCAGGCCGTAGCGGCCCTCCGTCCAGGGGCCCCGGCCCTGGGGCGGCTGGCGATCGATCACATGGCGAATCCAGCGCTCACAACCCGGCAGGATGACCTCACGGCACAACTCCTGCACCGCCGGTTGCTGGGGCCCGAGCTCCAGCTGCAGGGCCAGCTGGCCGGCCAGTTTGCGCGAGGCGTCGGGGCTGCGTTCCGGCGCCTTCAGCACCTCTGTGGCCAGCTCGCCCAGGGCCTTCAGCAGGGCCGGCGGCAGGCTGCCCTTCAGCACATAGCGGGGGAATAGCTCCAGCACCTCCATGGAGGCACCTAGGGCCGCATCACCGGTGGCGCCGTTCGGAGCGGGGGGAGGCGTGCCAACCATGGATGCAAGGGCCTGTCGGGCTGAGGCTAGGGCTTGGGAGAGGCCCGCTCTGGTTCAGCCAAAGCCACCACCGGACGCCGCACCCGTCAGACTTTTGGGCCATGTCCCAGACCCCCGCCATGCCGGCAGCATTGGTTAGCAGTGCATCGCCTACGGGCACCTCCGTGACTGGCGAAAACGTGACTAGCGAAACCGTGACTAGCGCAACCGTGGCGGCCCTGCGCCAGCGGGTGACCCAGGGGGACACCCTGCCCCTGGCCTGGCGGCTGGAGCAACTCGATCGCCTAGAGCGCCTCTGCGCCGAGGGGGAAGACGCCGTGCTGGCCGCCCTGGCCGCCGACCTGGGCAAGCCGCCGGTGGAGGCCTTTTTTGAACTAGTGGCCGTGCGCCAGGAGATCCGCCTCACCCGAGCGAAATTGCGCCGCTGGCTGGCACCCCGGACCGCGGCCGTGCCCCTCAGCCTCCAACCCGGCCGGGCCGAAACCCAGGCCCAGCCCCTGGGCTGCGTCTTAATCATCGGCCCCTGGAACTATCCCTTCCACCTGCTGCTCCAGCCCCTGGTGAGTGCCCTGGCGGCGGGCAACACGGCCGTGCTCAAACCCTCTGAGCACGCCCCCGCCACGGCGGCCCTGCTGGCGAAGCTGGTGGCGCACCACCTCGATCCGGCCGTGGTGCGGCTGGTGCAGGGGGATGGCCAGGTGGCCCAGGAGCTCCTGCAGCTGCGCTTTGACCACATCTTCTTCACCGGCGGCGAGCGGGTCGGCCGGCTGGTGCTGGCGGCCGCAGCCCCCCACCTCACCCCCGTGACCCTGGAGCTGGGCGGCAAGAGTCCGGCGGTGGTGCTCGCCGATGCCGACCTGGAGACCACAGCAAAGCGCCTGGTCTGGGGCAAAGCCATCAACGGCGGCCAAACCTGCGTCGCCCCCGACCACCTGCTGGTGGAGGAGCCGATTCGCCAGGAGCTGGTCGGGCGGCTGTCCAGCCGGATCACGGCCTGCTTCGGCGCCGATCCCCTGCAATCCCCCGACCTGGCCCGGATCGTCAACCGGGCCCAATTTGAGCGGCTCTCGGCCCTGCTCGAGGGCGCCCGCCTGAAGGGCCAGATCCTCTTTGGCGGCCAGATCGATCCGGAGCAGCTGCGCATCGCCCCCACCCTGCTGGCGGTGGATGACCCAAGCGATCCCCTGATGGCCTCCGAACTGTTTGGCCCCCTGCTGCCGATCCTGGGCGTGGAGTCCCTGGCCGAAGCAATCACGGCGATCACCAGCCGGCCCAAGCCCCTGGCCCTCTATTTATTCAGCCGCAGCAACGCCGCCGAGCGCCAGTTGCTGGCCGGCACCAGCTCCGGCAGCTACTGCCGCAACGATGTGGTGATGCAGGCGGGCCTGGCGGAGCTGGCCTTCGGCGGCGTTGGCACCAGTGGCATGGGCAGCTACCACGGCCAGGCGGGCTTCGACACCTTCTCCCACCAACGCAGCCTGCTGCGGCGCCCCTTTGCCTTCGATTTGCCCTTCCGCTACCCGCCCTACGGCAGCAAGCTCAACCTGGTGAAACGCCTGCTGGGCTGAGGGTTCGGGCCCAGGCGGCGGCCCTCGCTAGGCGGAGGCGGGGGATTTCGCAGCGGAATCGGTGCCCAGGGCACTGGCGCGCTCCCCGGTTCTCCGTAAGGTTCATCCAGCCGTTTCCCCCTCCATGCGCCGCTCCGCTGTCGCCCTGGCCCTGGCCCTGCTGCTGCCCCTGCCCGGGCTGGCGGGTCAGGTTGTGGTGAAGCAGGGCGAAACGCTCTCGGACATCGCCGCTCGCTATGGCGTCAGCGTTGATCGGCTGCTGCAACTCAACGGCATCAAGGATCCCAAGGGCCTCCAGATCGGCACCAAGCTGACGGTGCCGGGTGCCCCCAGCAGTTCCAACCGCGGGGGGGGTGGCGGCGGCAACTACACGGTGAAATCGGGGGAAACCATCTCCGAAATCGCCGATCGCTACGGCATCAGCACCAACCGCCTGCTCGAGCTCAACGGCATCCGCGATGCCAAGGGCCTCCAGGTCGGCACCCGCATCACCGTGCCCACCGCCGGGCCGGCCCAAGCCGCCAGGACCGCGAGCGGGGGCGTTACGGCGAGCCCGGCCAGCCGCGGTCCCGCCAACTACACGGTGAAATCGGGAGAAACCATCTCCGAAATCGCCGACCGCTACAACATCAGCAGCGATCGCCTGCTGGAACTCAACGGCATCCGCGACCCCAAGGGTCTCCAGGTCGGTAGCCGCATCACCGTGCCCACCGCCGGGCCGGCCAAGCCCGCCAAACCGCCGGTGCTGCCAGCCCTCAGCGCCGCCCAGGCCAAGGCCCTCAGCCACACCGTGCGCCCCGGCGACACCCTCTCAGACATCGCCAACACCTATGGGGTGCCCATCGAGCAGATCGCCTCCCTCAATGGCCTCAAGGACCCGGACAACCTGGTGCCGGACACCCAGCTGAAGCTGCGTACCCCACCCCCGCGGCCTAATCCGGTCGCCAAGCCCGCCGCCAAACCCGCCAGCAAGCCGGCTTCGGCCCCCATTGCCGCCGCCCCCAAACCCGCCACCCCCAAGCCCGCCACCCCCAAGCCCACCTCCGAGACGCCTGGGGCGACAAAACCGGCAGCAACGAAGCCTGTGGTCGCCAGCCCTGCCGTCACCAAACCCGTCGTGGCCCAACCTGCCGTCACCCAACCTGCCGTCACCAAGCCCGTCGTGGCCCAGCCGGTGGTGGCAAAACCAGTGGTTGAGAAGCCGGCCGTGCCAGCGGCCCAAGCCGTCCAACCGGAACCGAAACCAGCGGTGAACGCCGTGGTCACCGCCAAGGCGGATCCAACCCCCAAACCGGCGAAAACAGAGGCGGCCTCCGGCAAACCGGCCAAGCCCGATTGGCGCAGCTTCGGTCCTTTGCAGGTGGACTGGGCCAACTGGCAACCGATGGGCGGCAGCTTTGTGGCCCCGGGTCTCAATGCCACCGGCCAATCGTTCTATCTGGCCGTGAATTGCAGCGCCAAGCGCATCAATGCCACCGGCCCCTCGGGAGCCTGGAAAACCTGGGACCTGCCCAGCACCGACTACGAGCAACAGCTGGTGAAGGACCTTTGCCGGGACAAGGGCGCCTGATCGTGTGTTGAGGGGCTCTGGAGCCGGCCTCAGGCCACCCAGCGCAGGGGCCAGGGTTGGCGCAGGTACCGGATGCCGGCGGGCTTGAGCCAGAGCCGCTGGCTGCCGTCATCGCTTTCGCTGAGCAGGTCTTCCTGCACCAGGCGCCGCACCAACCAACGCCAGCGCTCCGCCCCCTCCCCTTCGGCCCCGGCCAGCTCCTCCCCCAGACTGCGCAGCACCACCCCACTGCGCTGCTCCAGGCAGGTGAGCAGCCGCGACACCAGGGCTGACCAGTCCTCCAGGGGCGGCGAGCTGAGGCAGCGATCGCAGCGACCGCAGGGGGGCACCAGCTCGCCCACCACCAGCAGCAGGGCCTGCTCGCGGCAGCCATCGCCCTCAGCCACCGCCTCCATGCGCCGCAACTTTTGCTGGGCCAGCTCCAGGCGCAGGGCCTCGGGCCCCACCCGCTCCGCCGGCGTCAGCTCCCCCCACTGGGGGCCGCCGGAGCGGATCGCCCAGCCCAAGGACGTGCGATCCTCCGGGTCAAACAACACCAGGCAGCGGGCCGGCAAACCATCGCGACCGGCCCGGCCCGATTCCTGCAGGTAGCCCTCGGCGCTGGCGGGCAGCTCCAGGTGCAACACCAGCCCCACATCGGGCCGGTCCACCCCCATGCCAAAGGCCACGGTGGCCACGAGCACCGGCGTTGGATGGTCCTGGAAATGGGCCAACGCCAGGCTGCGGCTCTCCGGATCCATGCCGGCGTGATAGGCGATCGCCTCGACGCCAGCACTGCCTAGGCGGGCCGCCCAGCTCTCCACCGAGCGGCGGGTGCGGGCATAGATCAACACGGCCCCCCGGGCCTCGGCCAGGGCCGCCAGCACGTCGGGCAGGGAATCGGCGGGGCGGCGACGCATGACGTAAGAGAGGTTGTCGCGCCGGGCCGAATGCACCTGGAAGAGGGGCCGGCGCAGCTGCAGCATGCGAATCAGGTCGGCCCGCACCCGCGGCGCCGCCGTGGCACTGAGGGCCACCAGGGGCACCCCGGGACACAGGCTGCGCAGCTCGCCGAGGCGGCGGTAGTGGGGCCGGAAATCGTGGCCCCAGGCGCTGATGCAGTGGGCCTCATCAACGGCCAGCCCCACCAGGTGGCCCTGGTCCTGGATCTCCTCCAGCAAGCGGCGGGTCGCCTCCCCCTGCAGGCGCTCGGGGGCCAAATAGAGCAGGCGCAGCCGGTTGTCGCGCAACCGCCCCATCAGCTGGCGGCGACTGCCCGGATCGAGGCCGCCGTGGAGACAGGCCGCCTGGATGCCGCGGCGCTGCAGGTGCAACACCTGGTCCTCCATCAGGGCCACCAGGGGCGACACCACCAGCATCAGCCCCTGGCGCACCAGGGCCGGCAGCTGATAGCAAAGCGACTTGCCGGCGCCGGTGGGCAACACCGCCAGGCAATCGCGCCCCTGCAGCAACGCTTCCACGACCGCCCGTTGCCCCGGCCGGAACTCCGTCCAGCCGAAATGGCGCTCCAGGGCCTGGAGCAGGGGATCGGTCTGGGGGATCGGGCCCGGCCGGCCCAGGCCGATCTGGGGCGGAGCCGTCGGCAGCAACTCCACGATCCCCCACCCCTAGAGAGAACTGACCCTAACCGGCACTAAATGTAGTGGGGAGGGGGGGCGCTTCCAGTTGGTCGGGCGCCTCCTCCACAAGCTGCAGCCGCACCCGCTTGCCGCCGGCCAGCTCGCCCAGGGACACCCGCATGGTGCTACCGCTCAGGCTTTGCAGGGCATTGAGCAGCTCCTGCAGGTGGGGGGTGCTGCTGCCGCTCTCTACCCAGAGCCGCTCCTGCAGCCCACCGAGGCGACGCCAGCTGGTGTGCAGCTTGAGCACGGCACTCTCGAGCTGCTGGGCCTGGCCCACCGCATCGGCCAGCAGGCCGAGGACATCAAGCCGCTGGGCCTCCTGCATCGCCTTCTCGAGATTGAGCTCGCCCTGCTGAAAGGCCCGCACCGCCAGGCCCGCCTCGGCCGCCTTGCTCAGCCAGCGGGCCGTGGACGTCACGTCCTTCACCCGCTCGAGCTCCGGCTCCTCCCGCAACACCCGGCGCAGGTCTTCCTGCTGCTGCTCCGGCAATTTGGAGAGTTCCCTCACCAAGGGCGCCACCGCTTTAGAGGGCAGCAGATTGTCGGCCGTGCGCTGGCGGATCTCCTCGGGCAACAGGGGGCTAGTGGCGGAGGTGAAATCGTCGGTAAGGCGCCGCACGGATTTACGGGTGATCTGCTCGCCCCCGTTGGCGGCCTCGCTAATCAGCAGCTGCACCTCCGGATCGGCCTGGGCCGTTTCCATGAAGGCCCGCTTCGAGAATTGGTTCACGCTGCTTGCATCAAGCGGCCCCTGCTCCACCAGGCTTTCTGCCGACTCGGCCAGCTGGATCAGGCCATAGGCGCGGGTCTTGCTGATCTCCTGCTCGCGCAACCACTGCAGAAAGCCCGTGCCCCGGCCCTCGCCGCCGCGGCGCTCCCGGTCCCGCACGGCCTTGAGGATGCGGCCCCGCCAGATCTCGGTCTGCAGGTCGAAGCGGTCGCAGATGGCCCAGGCCTCCTCAATGCGGGCCAGGAATTCCATCGAGCTGATGTCGTCCCGCTCGGGATCGGGCAATTCCAGGTTGAGGGCAGGGGCCTCGTTCAAGCCAGGGGCCTCGGACACGGATCAGCTCAGGGAGGTTTCGATCGTGCCATGGAGCTCAGCCACCTAGGGCCGATCGCCAACCCCGCCAGCGACATTGTGTGACGGCCCCAGGGCATGCCAGGCCAGGCCAGGTAAGGTCACCGGGCAGCTCCACTACCTCAGCGCAGCGATGGCAATCTCCCGCGGCGACAAGGTGCGCATTAAGCGTCCTGAGTCCTACTGGTTCAACGAAGTCGGCACCGTCGCCACGGTCGACACCTCCGGCATCCGCTACCCCGTGGTAGTGCGCTTTGAAAAGGTCAATTACACCGGCTACAGCGGCACCGACGGCGGCATCAACACCAACAACTTCGCCGAAAGCGAACTGGTCAAGGCCTGATCCGGCGGGGTCACTCCCGGAGCAGCGGCCTAAGGTTCGCTCCGGTCTCTCCCAAGCCCTGATCCACCGGGGACCAGGGCTTTGCCATGGCAACCTGAAGTCCTGCCGGCCTCGCGACCTTGCCTGAACTGCCGGAGGTGGAAACGGTGCGCCGGGGCCTGGAGCGCCAGACCCTGGGCTTTGAGATCGCCCGGGTGGAGGTTCTGCGGGCCCGGGCCATTGCAGCACCCGCCGAGCCCGCCGCCTTTTGCACGGCCTTGGCAGGGTCCCGGCTATTGGCCTGGCAGCGGCGTGGCAAGTATCTGGTGGCCAGCCTCAGCCGGCCATGTCCAAGCGGCGCGGCGGATGCTGGCCACTGGGGTGTGCACCTGCGCATGACTGGCCAATTCCTCTGGCTCGACGGCCCCCAGGAGCCCTGTCGCCACACTCGGGTGCGCCTCTGGAACTCTGATGGCGCCGAACTGCGCTTCGTCGATACCCGCAGCTTCGGCCAGATGTGGTTTGTGCCGCCGGGCATGCCGGTGGAGTCGGTGATCAAGGGCCTGCAGAAGCTGGGGCCCGAACCCTTCAGCGACAGCTTCAACGCCCCCTATCTGAAGGCCAAGCTGGCCGGCTCGATCCGGCCGATCAAAAATGCCCTACTGGACCAGGCCCTGGTGGCGGGCTGCGGCAACATCTATGCCGATGAATCCCTCTACGTAGCGGGCATCCGCCCCCAAACCCGCAGCGGCAGCGTCAGCCTTCAGCGCCTCGAAGGCCTGCGCAGGGCCCTGGTAACGGTTCTCGAGCAAAGCATCGGCGCCGGCGGCACCACCTTCAGCGATTTCCGCGACCTCACGGGCACCAATGGCAACTACGGCCAGGCCGCCTGGGTGTACCGACGCGCCGGCCAGCCCTGCCGCCACTGCGGCACCGCGATCGAGCGGGAACGGCTGGGGGGCCGCAGCAGCCACTGGTGCCCCAGCTGCCAGAGCTAAAGACCACGCTTGGACGCGCAATGGAGCACACCACCGGCCCAGCTCCATGGTTCGATGGTGCTCATCCCTGCTAGCCCCAACGGCGCGATGGCCCTGGCCAACGAGTTCACCGCTGCCATGGCGGCCATCCATGCCCGGGGCTGGTGTGACGGCACCGGTGGCAACTTCAGCTGCGTGCTGCAACGGGATCCCTTGCAACTGTTGATGGCCCCCAGCGGCGTCGACAAGGGCCAGGTACAACCGGCCGACCTGATCGTCGTCGATGCCGCCGGCCAGGTGCTTGAAGGCAGGGGTAAGGCCAGCGCCGAAACGGCCCTGCACCTGGAGATCGTCAGCCGCTGCGATGCCGGCGCCGTGCTCCACACCCATTCCCAGGCCGCCACCCTGCTCTCCCGCCGGGCCCTGGCGGACCCTCGTCCGGGCCAGGACTCAGAACCCAAGCGCGATGGGGTTGTGTGGGTGGAAGGGCTGGAGATGCTCAAGGGCCTGGAAGGCATCGACACCCATGCCACCAGCATCGAGATTCCCGTGCTGGCCAACGACCAGAACCTTCCCCGCCTGAGCCAACGGGCCGGCGGGCTGCTAGGTAAGGCACCCCAAGGCCTGCTGATCGCCGGCCATGGCCTCTATGCCTGGGGCCCATCCCTCAGCCAGGCGATCCGGCACCTGGAGATCCTGGAATTCCTGCTGGAACAATCCTGGCGCCAGCTGTTACTCGACGCCCTCATGGCACGTCCTGAGCCAGAACAGGCGATCTCCCATGGCTGAGCCCGTGATTCGTTCGATCCTGCTGGACATTGAGGGCACCACCTGCCCGGTGAGTTTCGTGGCGTCGGTGCTCTTTCCCTACGCCCGGGAACGCCTCGCCAGCTATCTGGAGACAAACCAGGGGGATCCCGAGGTGCAGGCGCTCCTTGCAGCCACGCAAGCCGCCTTTGCGGCCGATCCGAACCCGGAGGTTCAAGCTCTAGGCCAAGGCTCCCCCATCCCAGGCCAGCAGCAGCTACCTGCAGGAGAAACCCAATCTCCCCTAGTGGCCTATCTCCAGTGGTTGATTGATCACGACATCAAATTCCCAGCCCTCAAAGAGTTGCAGGGACGCATCTGGGCATCGGGCTACGCAAACGGCGATCTAGTTGCCCCCCTCTTCAATGAGGTCTCGCCAACCCTGCAGTGCTGGCACCAGGACGGCTACCAGCTTGCGGCCTATTCGTCTGGCTCCGTAGCCGCCCAACAACTGCTCTACCGCCACAACCAAGACGGCAACCTGGAGGGGCTATTCAGCCATTGGTTTGATACGCAGATCGGTTCGAAACAAGCAACAGCTAGCTACAGCGCCATCGCCGCAGTCCTCCAGCTAGAACCCGCTGAGATTCTGTTTGTGAGTGACGCCCTTGCCGAACTGGAAGCGGCCAGCGCGGTGGGGATGGCGGTGCGCTTCAGTGATCGGGAGGGGAATCCGGCACGGGACGCCGGTCCCTTTATGGCCATCAAGTCCCTAGCCGATATCGAGCTGCCCTAAGCAAGCTGCCCGACAAGGGATCAGCCCAGTCCAACCGCCGCCATCAAGGACAGTCATACCCTGCTATATCGGCGACTGTGAAATCCTCCCGCCAACAAAATCCCAACAAAAAAGCCACCCCTGCGGGTGGCTTTTCGTCGCCTGCTGATCGCTTGGATCAACGCGGCTATGGAGCAAAAGTTTTACCTGGCATCGAGCTATTTTTGCAGGGGGCTACCCCCCAACTATCGTCGCCGCAGCTGCG
>CAMCMT010000045.1 GCA_945875915.1 Synechococcus sp. UW140
CTTCTCGGAACTGTCGATGGCCAAGCTGGACAAGACCAGCGAATCGGTTCAAGATCAATCAACAGCTGCATTTGCCGCAGCTGCCTGATCACTGATCTCCGATCAGATCACAGGCCTCGGCTTTTACACCACTCCAAGGGACGCAACCCCTTGACCGGTTGGGCACACCAACTGGGACAGCAGTTCGGCAGGGGCCAATCGGAACTGATCATGGTGCTCCAATGGCAGCAGTAGCCCAGCCCGTCCAGGGATTGGGCCTCGAAATAGCGGCAAATGCTGCATTTGGAGTGGATCGGTGGCAAGCAGACGACCGCAACGCGAGGCAACAGTAACGAAATCAAGACCGAAACCACCAATCCCCGGGCCAGTAGTACCTAGGGCACCTAAGGTAATTGAGAAAAATTTTTTAACCATGCAGAGCCTTTTCGCCGCAACCCTGATGGCGACGGTTGTTTTCTTTGGCCTCGGTGCCCAAGCCTGCGAAAAGCACCTTCACGGCCACCAAACAAGCTCAAACACCGCCGCTGAAGGGTCAAAGAACTGACCAACCAGTACCAGCCGGTCTTTCAGGCGCATCCCTGGATCCACCAGGGATTCTTCCATGCAATCGGCTTTTCACCCGGCGTAATGCTGAGCTTCAAGCACTAGACAATAGGTAGTGCTATTCGTATAGACTGGCAGGCAAGCCACTTAAATACAAATATTTTACTGTGATTGCAAACCTCCCGCAATCTAGTTAACGCATCCAAATAGCCCTGCAAAAGATTTATAGCACTGTTTTTGCGAAGGCGCTAACTCGTCAACCGAACCCAACCAAGTCTATGCAATCCTCGCAAAACCATTCAACCGAGCAACCTCAGACATTGATAGCCCAGTCATGGGAAATAAACATACCAAGTATTTCCTTTTAACTGTTTCAACCAGTCTTAATCACGGCAAGTTCCAAAACCCATACCCCGGTTCAGGATAAGGAGACTGGGCAGGAAACAGCTCTCAAGTCTGACGCAGCTTGGAGCGACGCTGCTTTTCCTTCCACAGCAGCTGGGCCGTGTCATGGAGCGACGTCTGCACCTCCCCCATGAATCGCTTCAGGCGGCGCTGGGTCTCCTTTTCGGTGGGCAACATGTCCGAGAAAGTGGCCGCATGGCAGAGGTCGACCAACAGGGCCACCTCCTCGGAAGAAAGGCAAAGCAGGTGTTCCCGCTCCAGGTGGGTTACCTTCACGGCTGGCTTGCGAATGATTCACTTTAGCGGTAAAGCGCCATTCGCCCCAAACGCAAGGTCGCCTTCACCGTCAGCCATACGTTGATCGTTCAGGCTCCTAGGGAAGACCCTGGCCTGACCCGCTCACCGGCCCCCGGCCGGCCAAAGCCCCGTTACAAGGCGTTATAAGTAGCTTGGACTAGGCGGCCCTAGGGCGCCGCCCCTCATGCAGGAAGTAGCGCCGCCACTGGCTCGGCTTGCCGGACCAAACCCAGCAGGCGGCGGTGAGGGACACGGCGTAGGCAATCAAGTCCTGCTTGGAGAACTCAAAGCCGTGGGCCGCAGCCAGCGCCAGGATCTCCTCGGGCGATTGCACCTGCTGCAGCTGGTCACGCAGGTCATCCTGCCCATGCACAAAATCCTCAAATCGAAAGAGCACATCCGACATGCTGGTGCTGGTTCAAGATCTGGGGTTGGGGCCCATGGGATTAGGGGCCAAATCCAGCCTGCCCAAATCCCTCGGACCCATGCCGTGCCCCCAGCATAGGGGGGTGACCCGCGGCAGGCCTTCGCCTTGGAGGCGATTGCCAGGCTGATGGCAGCGGAGCAAGCAAATAAAAAAGGGCCGGGGGGCAACCCCCCCAACCCAATGAGCTATTGGATACGGCCCGTAGGCCCTGGACTCAATAGTCGAAGTCGCCGCCCATGCCGCCGCCGCCGCCGGGAGCTGCTTCCTTCTTCTCGGGCATGTCGGCCACGATGCACTCGGTGGTGAGCACCATGCCAGCGATCGAGGCCGCGTTCTGAAGGCCGGAGCGGGTCACCTTGGCAGGATCCACGATGCCGGCTGCCAGCATGTCGACGTATTCGCCGGTGGCAGCGTTGTAACCCTCGTTGAATGGCATGTTCTTCACATGCTCAGCAACGACGGCGCCGTTGACACCAGCGTTCTCAGCGATGCGCTTGAGGGGAGCGGTGAGGGCAGAGGCCACGATGGTGGCGCCGATCAGCTCTTCGCCCGTGAGGTTGGCCGCAGCCCACTCTTCCAGAGCCGGAGCCAGGTGGGCCAGGGTCGTGCCACCGCCGGGGACGATGCCTTCCTCAACGGCCGCCTTGGTGGCGTTGATGGCATCTTCGAGGCGTAGCTTCTTGTCCTTCATTTCGGTTTCGGTGGCGGCACCCACCTTCACCACAGCCACGCCACCGCTGAGCTTGGCCAGACGCTCCTGCAGCTTCTCCTTGTCATAGGAGGAGTCGGTTTCGTCCATCTGCTTGCGCAGTTGCTCGCAGCGGGCCTTGACGGCCACTTCGTTGCCTTCGGCCACGATCGTGGTCGTGTCCTTATTAATCGTCACCCGGCGGGCAGTGCCGAGCATCTCCAGCTTGGTGTTTTCCAGCTTGAGGCCGGCGTCCTCGGTGATCAGCTGGCCGTTGGTGAGAACGGCGATGTCCTCGAGCATGGCCTTACGGCGATCACCGAAGCCAGGGGCCTTAACGGCCGCCACATTCAGTACGCCGCGCAGGCGGTTCACCACAAGGGTGGCGAGGGCTTCCTTCTCGATGTCCTCGGCGATGATCAGCAGGGGACGACCGGTGCGGGCGATCTGCTCAAGCACGGGCACCAGATCCTGGACCAGGCCGATTTTCTTGTCGGTAAGCAGGATGTAGGGCTCTTCGAGCACCGCTTCCATCCGCTCGGTGTCGGTGGCGAAGTAGGGCGAGATGTAGCCCTTGTCGAAGCGCATGCCTTCGGTGACCTCCAGCTCGGTGGTCATCGATTTACCCTCTTCGAGAGAAATCACGCCTTCCTTGCCGACCTTGTCCATCGCATCGGCGATCATCCGGCCCACTTCTTCGTCGTTACCGGCGGAGATGGTGCCCACCTGGGCGATGGCATTGCTGTCGCTGATCGGCTTGGCGTGCTCCTTGATCTTGCCAACAAGGAATTCAGAAGCCTTGTCGATGCCCTTCTTAAGGGTGATGGCGTTGGCGCCGGCTGCGACGTTGCGCAGGCCCGCCTTGACCATGGCGTGGGCCAGGACCGTGGCGGTGGTGGTGCCGTCGCCGGCCGCATCGTTGGTTTTGGAGGCGGCCTGACGGATCAGGGCGACACCAGTGTTTTCGATGTGATCTTCGAGTTCGATCTCTTTAGCGATCGTGACGCCGTCGTTGATGATCTGGGGAGCACCGAACTTCTTCTCGAGCACCACGTTGCGGCCCTTAGGACCTAGGGTGACGGCAACGGCTTCAGCCAGGATGTCGATGCCGCGTTCGAGGGCCCGGCGGGCTTGCTCGTTATAAATGATTCGCTTAGCCATGGAGGGCCTGGGGAAGGAGGATGGGGGGGGGAGACGAAAGCTGGGTGAAGGAGGCGCCTGGGCCTCAGTTCACGACCGCCAAGATGTCCTTCTCGGAGAGCAGCACGTACTCATCGGTGCCGAGCTTGATGTCGGTGCCGGCGTACTTGCTGTAAAGCACCTTGTCGCCAATACCCACTTCCGGGGTCTGGCGGGTGCCGTCGTCGTTGCGCTTACCGGGGCCTACCTGCACCACCTCGCCCACTTGGGGCTTTTCCTTGGCGGTGTCAGGCAGCAGGATGCCGCCGGCGGTTTTCTCCTCGGATTCAGAGACCTTGATGAAAATGCGATCTCCGAGCGGTTTAACCGTGGAGACGCTGAGAGAAACAGCAGCCATGGAGGGATTGCGATAGCAACGGCATGGCGCCAATGACGCCAATCAACGGTCGAGTTAGCACTCTCCCGTCTTGAGTGCCAACCTAGGTCCGCCCTTGCCGGGCCCACAACCGGCCGCCTGTGCGGGTGACCGAACCCGGCTAGGCCCCACTCCACCCAGCCGGCAGCCAAGCCAGTTCTGGCCCAGCCCGGCCCTGGCTGGAGATCCCGAAGGGCCCGCATGCGCAGTGGTAAGGTTGCCCCGCTTCGGGCGGGCTTCCCAAACTCCCGCTGCGACCTCTGCGCCCCTCCTTACTTATGGCTGCTGCTGCACCCGCCGCCTCCGGCATCAAGGGAATCGTCCGTCAGGTGATTGGCCCCGTTCTGGACGTGGAATTCCCTGCCGGCAAGCTGCCCAAGATCTACAACGCCCTTCGCATCGAGGGGAAGAATTCCGCTGGCCAGACGGTGGCCCTCACCGCTGAAGTGCAGCAGCTCCTGGGCGACCACCGGGTCCGCGCTGTGGCCATGAGCAGCACCGACGGCCTGGTGCGGGGCATGGAAGCCCTCGATACTGGCTCCCCGATTTCCGTGCCCGTGGGAGAAGCCACCTTGGGACGGATCTTCAACGTGCTCGGCGAGCCCGTTGATGAGCGCGGTCCCGTGCAGACCACCCTCACCGCGCCGATCCACCGCGAAGCCCCCAAACTCACCGACCTGCAAACCAAGCCGCTGGTGTTCGAAACCGGCATCAAGGTGATCGACCTTCTGGCTCCCTACCGCCAAGGCGGCAAGGTCGGCCTCTTCGGTGGCGCCGGCGTCGGCAAGACCGTGCTGATCCAGGAGCTGATCAACAACATCGCCAAGGAGCACGGCGGCGTGTCCGTGTTCGCCGGCGTGGGCGAGCGCACCCGCGAAGGCAATGACCTTTACGAAGAGTTCAAAGAATCGGGAGTGATCAACTCCGAGGATCTGAGCAAGTCGAAGGTGGCTCTCTGCTACGGCCAGATGAACGAGCCCCCCGGCGCTCGCATGCGCGTGGGTCTCTCGGCCCTCACCATGGCTGAGCACTTCCGCGATGTAAACAAGCAGGACGTGCTGCTATTCGTCGACAACATCTTCCGCTTCGTGCAAGCCGGCTCCGAAGTCTCCGCCCTGCTGGGCCGCATGCCTTCGGCCGTGGGCTATCAGCCCACCCTGGGCACCGACGTGGGCAGCCTCCAGGAGCGCATCACCTCCACCCTGGAAGGCTCAATTACCTCGATCCAGGCCGTCTACGTGCCTGCCGACGACCTAACCGACCCAGCTCCAGCCACCACCTTTGCCCACCTCGATGCAACCACGGTGCTGAGCCGTGGCCTGGCCTCCAAGGGCATCTATCCGGCCGTGGATCCCCTCGATTCCACCAGCACCATGCTGCAGCCGGCCGTGGTTGGAGATGAGCACTACCGCACTGCCCGGTCAGTGCAGTCGACCCTGCAGCGCTACAAGGAACTCCAGGACATCATCGCCATTCTGGGCCTAGACGAACTTTCCGAAGACGACCGCCGCACGGTGGATCGGGCCCGCAAAATCGAGAAGTTCCTCTCCCAGCCCTTCTTCGTGGCTGAAATCTTCACCGGCATGCCTGGTAAGTATGTGAAACTCGAAGATACCATCAAGGGCTTTAATCAGATTCTCGCCGGCGAGCTTGATGATCTGCCCGAAGCTGCCTTCTACCTCGTCGGCAACGTCGATGAAGTGAGAGCCAAGGCTGCCAAGATCACCGCTGATGCCAAAAAGGGCTGATTTTCGGCGCAACCCAACGCCCGGCTCCACCTTCTGCGTCCTGATCCCTACTGCCCATGCCTCTCACACTGCGCGTTCTCTCCCCTGATCAGAGCGTCTTCGACGGCACCGCCGACGAAGTAATTTTGCCCAGCACCACAGGCCAGATGGGAATTCTTCCCGGCCACGTCTCGATCTTGGCGGCCCTCGACACCGGGGTCCTGCGGGTGCGGGAGGGTAAGGACTGGAAGGCGATTGCCCTACAAGGTGGTTTTGCCGAAGTAGAAGCCGATGAAGTGACCGTGCTGGTCAACAGTGCCGAGCTGGGCAGCCGCATCGATGCCTCCCAGGCCGCCCTAGACCTAGCCGACGCCGAGCAGGCGGCCGCCAGCTTCCAGGGCCAGCCCAACAGCACCGAACAGGTGAAAGCCAAACAGGAGCTGGCTCGGGCCCGGGCCCGCAAACAGGCCAGCGGCAATTCAGGAGCATTTTAATTGGGGCGCCGGCCCTTTTCTCTGGCTTCGCCGTCTACGCTCCAGGCCCGGCGCCCCTTCCCTTGACTGGGCCGAATCTCACCATTATTAACCCATCCAAATCCTCCTCAAGCTGGCAACCCCCATTGGTTGCCAGCTTTTTTTATGATTAGTTGCGGACGTTGATAGAGCCAACCACCAACATCAATGTATAGGCCATAAAAAAGCGCCCTTTAAGGGGCGCCATGGGTGTATGCCAGTGGTGGCTCTTAATGACTAAAGCCTTCGGATCAGTAAGGGCTAGGCAGCGCCACCCCCATACTCAGGCGGTTCCGCAGAAGGTGACATCGGGGAACTTAAGCTTGGCCTCTTCAAGACTCTTACCCTTGCCTTCCTCCTGCCAGTAGTTGATCACCTCGGTGGCCTTGTTGAGGATCTCAACCCGTTCGTTTTCCGTGATCCAGCTCTTGCCTTCGATCTCGGATTTCAGGGTTTCCCAAGCATCTTCCCGGGGCCAGAAGAAGTAGGCCGTCAGGGGGCTGGGGCCACCGCCAACGATCTGGTCGACGGCGAGGGCGACGTTGTCGGGCAGCCAGAGAATTTTCAACAGGAAACGGCCTTCATCGGCCTTGGGGGTACGGCCGGAAGGCACCCCGTTCTCATCAATGGTGGCGGTGGCCAGGGCGGCGCTGGCACCGCGCAGCACCGGACGGCCCTGGGTGGGCTCCTCAGCGGAGATCTCGATTTCTGCCGTTAACACCGCCGCAAACGCACCGGTGGCTTCGGTTTCAAGGGCGCCAGGGGTGCCGCTCATGGGTTCAGCGCTCAAGGCTTAGGGACAAACAACTAACCTACCAGCCCTTGGAGCTCTGACCTGACACCGCGCGCCATTCTGCTGTTCGACATTGATGGGGTGGTGCGGGATGTGTCCGGCAGCTACCGGCGCGCCCTTAGCGAAACGGTGCACCACTACGGAGGTTGGCGCCCGGAGCCGGCCAGCATCGATGCCCTCAAGGGCGAAGGCCGCTGGAACAACGACTGGGAGGCCTCCCTGGAGTTGTTGCGCCGTGGCGGCCACAGCCCCCTGCCCGCCTTCGATGCCCTGGTGACGGTGTTCAGCGCCTTCTATTTCGGCGGCGACCCCGAAGGGGATCCAGCCAGCTGGCGGGGTTTCATCGGCAGCGAACCCCTGCTAGTGAGCCCGGGCTTTTTTGAGGCCTTCACCGACCAGGGGATTGCCTGGGGCTTCGTCAGCGGCGCCGAACCGCCTTCGGCGCGCTACGTGTTGAATCAGCGCCTCGGCCTGATCGCTCCACCCCTGATCGCCATGGGCGATGCCCCCGACAAACCCGATCCCACGGGGCTCCTGCTGCTGGCAGAGGCCCTGGCCGGCCGGTCCCTAGGGCAGGAGGCCCCGCCGATCGCCTACTTGGGCGACACGGTGGCCGACGTGATGACGGTGCAGCGGGCCCGTCAGGCCCAGCCGCAGCAGCGCTGGCACAGCCTGGCCGTGGCACCCCCCCACCTGCATGGTGCGGAGCACCTGAAGGGTCGCCAGACCTACGAGCAGGGCCTGCTGGCCGCCGGGGCCGACCGACTGCTCAGCCACACGGCCAGCCTGACGCCGGCGCTGCTGCTGGATTGGCTCGAGGAAGGCCCTTCGCTCCCCCTAAGGCGTCAACGCCTGGCCTAGCGCTCCATCGCCTCCGGCGCCTTCAGTGCCGCAACACTGAGCACCTCGTGGCCGTGTTCTGTGACAGCCACGTCATCCTCGATGCGGATGCCGATCCCCTTCCAGTGCTCCTCGATGGCGGGCTGCCCCTCGGGCACGGGCAACCGATCACTGACATAGAGGCCCGGCTCCACGGTCAGCACCATGCCCGGCTCCAGTACCACCGGGTGTTCGCCCAGCCGGTAGGCGCCCACATCGTGGACATCGAGTCCCAGCCAATGGCCAGTGCGGTGCATGTAGAGGTGGCGGTAGGCCCCCTGCTCGATCACCGCATCGATCGAGCCGCAAAGCAGGCCCAGGTCCAGCAGGCCCGCCACCAGGGTGCGTACGGCGATGTTATGGATGGCCTCGGCCGTGGCCCCGGGCCGCACTGCGGCCACGGCCGCCTCCTGGGCCGCCAACACCAGCTCGTAGAGGGCCCGCTGTTCGCCGCTGAAGCGGCCGTTGATCGGAAACGTGCGGGTGATGTCGCCGTTGTAGTAATCGCTGAGGCTGCAGCCCGCATCGATCAGCAGCAGGTCGCCATCCCGCAGGGGAGCCGTATTGCTGGTGTAGTGCAGCACGCAGGCGTTATCGCCGCCGGCGACGATCGAGCCGTAGGCCGGTCCGCGAGCGCCGTTTTCAAGAAACACCTGGTCAATCACGCCCTGAACCTGGCGCTCGTTGAGCCCGGGCCGCACCACGTCGCGCGCCACCTCATGGGCCAGGGCAGAGATGCGCGCCGCCTCCCGCAGCCGCTCCAGCTCCTCGGGCGCCTTGCGCAGGCGCAGCTCGTGTAGCAGGCCGCAGGGCGCCACCAGGCCCAGGGCCGCCTGGCCGCTGCGGGGGGCCCGATCGAGCTGGTCAGCCCAGGCCTTGAGCACCAAAGGCTCCACGGCCGAATGGCGGCCCACCCGGAAGGCGATCCCTTCCGCCCCCTTGAGGTACTCCGGCAGCCGCTTGGCCAGCTCCTCGCGGGGGTGGGCGACGCTGGCGCCGAACTGGGCCACGGCCCCCTCGCAGCCCCAGCGCCGGCCGGCCCAGACCTCGGCCGAGGGCTCCTTCGGCTCCACGAACAGCACGAAGGGGGTCTCGGGCCGGTGGGGCAGGAACAGGGCCACCGCCTCGGGTTCGTCGAAGCCGGTGAGATACCAGAAGTCGCTGGCCTGGCGGAAGGGATACTCCACATCGGCGTGGTGGCTCACCAAACTGGCCGCCGGAATCACCGCCGCCGCGCCGCCTAGCTTCGCCAGGAAACGCTCGCGGCGCTGGGCATACAGCTCAGGGGCAATCACCATGGGGGCCGCTCCAACAGGCGGGGACAGCGCGACGATGGCACAACCGAATCCGATTGAAGCCGACTTCCCCATGGGACCTGCGCCAAACCCAGCTCCCACCAACGGACCCACTCCCTGGCAAGAGGACCTCTCGGCATGAACGAGTTCCTTGGCCTGGGCTGTCTGGTACTGATGATCCTGGTGGGATCAGCCGTCTCCTCAGGCGTGGAAGCGGCCCTACTCACGGTCAACCCGCTTCGGGTGCATGAACTGGTCGGACGGCCCCAGCCCCCCCGTGGTGCCCTGACGCTGCAACGGCTGAAAACCCGCATGGGCCGTGCCCTGGCCGTGCTGGTGATCGCCAACAACGCCTTCAATATTTTCGGCAGCCTCATGCTGGGTGGCTACGCCGCCCAGGTGTTCCAAAACCAAGGCGTCAAGGGGATCGCCCTAGCCCTGTTTTCGATCAGCCTCACCGTGCTGGTGATCCTGCTCGGCGAAATCCTGCCCAAGGCCCTTGGTAGCCGCTTTGCCCTGCCCGTGGCCCTGGCTAGTGCCAGCTCCGTGAGCCTGCTCTTGAAGCTGATGCTGCCGATGGTGCTGGTGCTGGAGCGGTTGATGCCCGCCATCACCGCCGAAAACGAACTAACCACCGACGAAGAGGAGATCCGCCTCCTGGCCCGGCTCGGCTCCCAGACCGGCCAAATCGAGGCCGATGAGGCGGCCATGATCGCCAAAGTGTTCCAGCTCAACGACCTCACGGCCCGCGACCTAATGGTGCCGAGGGTTTCGGCGCCCACCCTGCCGGGGCAAGCGGAACTGGCCAGCCTGGAAGCCATCTTGGTGGGCACGGGCTCCAGCTGGTGGGTGGTGCTGGGGGAAGGGGTGGATGAGGTGCTGGGGGTGGCCAGCCGTGATCGCCTATTGGCGGCGTTGGTGCAGGGTCTCGGTCCCACCCCCGTCGCCCAGTTCAGTGAGCCGGTCGAGTTCGTGCCGGAGATGATTCGCGCTGACCGCCTACTCACCGCCTTCCGCCGCCGCAGCCAAACTCCCAGGGTGGTGGTGGATGAATTTGGGGGTTTTGTCGGCGTGATTGGCTCCGATGTGGTTTTGGCGGTGTTGGCGGGCTGGTGGCGCCGGCCCCAGTTCCAGGCGGCCGAGCCCGCCCCGGTCACCAACAGCGTGGTGGACCGGGGATGAGGTGCACGCCGCCGCCAGTTCAGGAACCCCCCGCCGTGGTCGAGCGCTGTGACCAGCTGTTGAGACGCTGGCGGGCCGATCTGCAGCTCAGTGGCCGGGAAGAATCGGTGTTGGCGCCTGAACTCGTAGGCCTCGATCGCCAGCTCGGGGCCCTAGCCGATCGATGCCTGCGGGTGGCCGTGATCGGCCGGGTGGGCGTGGGCAAATCGAGCCTGCTCAATGCCCTGCTCGGCGCCCCCCACTTCGCCACCGACGTGGCCCATGGCTGCACCCGCCACCAGAAACGGGTGGCCTGGCCCGTGGCCGTGCCTGGCCTGGGCGGACTGGAGCTGGTGGATACCCCCGGCATTGATGAAATAGCCGCCCGGGCCCGCCAGCGCCTGGCCGCCCGGGTGGCCCTGGGCGCCGATCTGCTCCTATTTGTGCTCGATGGCGACCTCAGCAGCCCCGAGCTCGCAGCCCTCGAGCAGCTGCTGCAGGCGGGCAAACCAATCCTGCTGGTGCTGAACCGCATCGATTGCTGGCCCGAAGGCGAGCGCCAAGCCCTGGTCGCCAGCATCCGCAGCCGCCTGCCCCCCAAGGCGCGCCAACTGGAGCTGGTGGCGGTGGCCTCGGCGCCCCGCCTGGCCAGCCTGCAGACCGATGGGCGAGTGCGCAGCCAGCCGTCCGCGCCCCAGGTCGAACCCCTGCGCCGCCAGCTGCTGCACCTGCTGCGCGAGCAAGGCCCATTGCTGCTGGGGCTCAACGGCCTGCGGGCGGCGGATCGGTTCAGCCAAGCCCTACACCGCTGGCGCCTGACCCAGCGCCGGGATGCCGCCCAGGGGCTGATTGGTCGCTTCGCAGCCCTTAAGGCCACGGGTGTGGCGATCAACCCCCTCTTACTGCTGGATCTAGCCGGTGGCGTTGCCCTGGACACGGCCCTGGTGATGCAGCTCTGCCAGCTCTACGGCCTGCCCATGGGCGGCGCAGGCGCCCGCCAGCTGCTGGGCCGACTATCGACCCAGAACGCCCTGCTTGGCGGCGCCCAGCTGGCCATCCAGCTGCTGCTCGGGGGCGTGCGCCAGCTTCTACTGCTGGCGGCCCCGCTCACGGCCGGCCTCAGCCTGGCCCCCGCCGCTCCAGTGGCCCTGGCCCAGGCCGCCCTGGCGGTGCACACCACCCGAGTTACCGGCCGGTTAACGGCGGCGGAACTGCTGCGCAGTGCCGAACGGGGCCAACAACGGCCCGGCTCCCTGATGCGACGCCTGGCCCGCCAGGATCCCCAGGTGAAGGCCTGGCTGGTGCAATGGCAGGGGCTCGACGAGCCAGCGACCAGGGACCCCTCAGCCCCGACGCTCCAGGCCCTGCTGCCATGAGCCCTGGCCAGACCATCGCCCTGTTCGGCACCAGTGCCGATCCCCCCAGTACCGGCCACCGGGCCCTGCTCGCTGGGCTGCTCGACCATTACCCCCAGGTGGTGACCTGGGCGAGCTCCAATCCCTTCAAGCAGCACGGGGCCCCCCTAGATCTGCGGGCCGCCCTGCTGCAGGCCCTGGTTAAACACCTGGCCAATCCGCGCCTGCGCCTTGAGCAACAGCTCAGCAGCCCCCGGGCGATCGAAACCCTGGCCCGGGCCCAGGAGCTCTGGCCAGGGCTCGAGCCGGTGTTTGTGGTGGGCAGCGATCTAGTCACCCAGATCCCCCGCTGGTACCAGGCCCAGCAGCTCCTGGGCCAGTGCCGGCTGGCGGTAGTCCCCCGCCAGGGCTGGGCCCTGCAGGAGGCGGATCTGGACCGCCTGCGCCAGCTTGGCGCCCGGGTTGAGCTGCTGCCCTTGACGGTTCCGGCCAGCGCCAGTTCCCAGATCCGCCACCACCCCAGTCCCGAACTGGTGCCACCGGCCCTCTGGCCCGAACTGGTCAAGCACAAGCTCTATGGCGCCGGCCACCAGGACAGCGGCAACCCAGAGCCATGGGTTTCCAGCCCTGCCACGCTGTCGATTGGATCATCGACCCAACCGCTGACGGAACAGCCCCTTGGGTCAGCGCTACAGCCCTCGCCCCTTACCTTGCCCCGGCCCTGATGCGCCTCGCCCTTTGCCAGTTCAATCCGCTTGTGGGCGACCTGCGCGGCAATGGCGCCCTCCTGCTGGCCAAATGCCAGCGGGCAGCAGCTAGTGGCGCCGACCTGGTGGTGGCACCGGAGCTGGCCCTCTGGGGCTATCCGGCCCGGGACCTGCTGCTGCGGCCCTCCCTGCGCCGGCTCCAGGGGGACGTACTAGATCAGCTTGCTAGCGCCTTGCCGGCGGGCCTGGGCCTATTGCTCGGCATTGCCGAGCCGATCAGCGACGGCAACCAACCCGACCTAAGCAACGCCGCTGCCCTGGTGGACGCCGGCCGCTGGCAGGTGGTGGCCCGCAAACAGCTGTTGCCCAGCTACGACGTGTTTGATGAGCGGCGCTATTTCCGCTCAGGCTCAGGGCCCTGCTTGCTCGAGATCGAGCGCCAGGGCCGCCGCTGGAGCCTGGGCCTGACCCTCTGCGAGGACCTCTGGGTGGAGGAACGGATCGCGGGTCCCAGGCTCGCCGGAGCCGATCCGATCGCCGCCCTGCAACCGCTCAAGCCCGACCTACTCCTTAACCTCTCCGCATCGCCCTTCAGCCAGGGAAAGGCGGCCCTGCGCCAGCAGCTCGCCGGCGCCGCCGCCCGGCGCCTGGGCTGCCCCGTGGTTTACGTGAACCAGGTGGGCGGCAATGACGAGCTGGTGTTCGATGGCGCCAGTTTTGTGGTGGATGCCAGCGGATCCATCTGCCAGCAACTTCCCTGCTCCCAGACGGCACTGGCCTACTGGGACTGGGATGGGGGCCTCTCCCCTGCTGGCATCTTGGAGCCCCTTCCGCCGGCGGCAGTCCTACCGGGCCCGGAAGAGCAGCTGTTTCGGGCCCTGGTGCTGGGGGTGGGCGACTATGCCCGCAAGTGCGGCTTCCAGCGGGCCCTACTGGGCCTGAGCGGTGGCATCGATTCGGCCCTGGTGGCCGTGATCGCCTGCGCCGCCCTCGGTCCCGGGGCCGTGCAAGCCCTGTTAATGCCCTCGCCGTATAGCTCCAGCGGCTCCCGCAGCGACGCCGAGGCCCTCGCGGCCCGGCTGGGGCTTAGCCAGCAAACCGTGGCGATCACGGCCCTGATGGGCGCCTTTGACGCGGCCCTGACCCCGGCTCTGGGGGCCCCACCGGCCGGACTAACGGCGGAAAATCTGCAATCGCGCATCCGCGGCACCCTGCTGATGGCCCTGGCCAACCAGGGCGGCCAGCTACTGCTCGCCACCGGCAACAAATCGGAGCTGGCCGTGGGCTATTGCACCCTCTACGGCGACATGAACGGCGGCCTGGCCGTGATCGGCGATCTCTACAAAACCACCGTATTCCAGCTCTGCGCCTGGCTCGATAGTGACGGAGCCCGGGCCTGCCGCCGCGACCTGGGCCTGCCCGAGGCGGGCGACCTGATCGGAGCAGCGATCCGATTGAAGCCACCCAGCGCCGAATTACATCCAGGCCAACGCGATAGCGATTCCCTGCCCGATTACGCCCAGCTCGATCCCCTGCTCCAGGCCTACATCGAGCAGCACCGCAGCCCGGAAGACCTGGGCCCCGAATTGGAGGGAATGGATCCGGCCCTGGCCCAGCGGGTTGATGGCCTGCTGCGGCGGGCCGAATTCAAACGACGCCAGGCCGCTCCGGTGCTGAAGGTGGGACCGCGGGCCTTTGGCAGCGGCTGGCGCATGCCGATTGCGGCCGGTCCCTAACGGGATCCTGGCGAGGCGCTCCCGTCGGGGCCACCCTGGAAGGAACGGGATGGCGACATGACGAGCCCCAGCTCTAGGGCATTCAGCACCACGACCAACGCCCCGATCGCCAGCATCGGCGTGCCGACTGAGATCAAACGGGATGAGCAGCGGATCGCCCTCACCCCCGACGGCGTGCGCGAACTGGTCAGCCATGGGCTCGAGGTGCGCATCCAGAGCCAGGCGGGCGCGGGAGCCGGCATCAGCGACGCAGCCTTCGCGGCCGCTGGGGCCGAGCTGGTGAACGCCGAGGAGGCCTGGGCCGCCCGCCTGGTGGTGAAGGTGAAGGAGCCCCAGCCCCAGGAATTTGCCTACCTGCGCCAGGACCAGGTGCTGTTCACCTACTTGCACCTGGCCGCCTATCCCGAGGTGGGCCGGGCCCTGCTCGAGGCGGGCACCACGGCGGTGGCCTATGAAACCGTGCAGCTCGATGACGGCAGCCTGCCCCTCTTGGCCCCGATGAGTGAAATCGCCGGGCGGCTGGCGGCCCAGGTAGGGGCCCACCTGCTGGAAAAACCCCATGGCGGCCGCGGCGTACTGATGGGAGGGTGCACCGGCGTGCAGCCAGCCCGGGTGGTGGTCCTAGGGGCAGGCACGGTCGGCTGGCATGCGGCCCGGGTGGCGGCGGCCATGGATGCGGAGGTGGTCCTGCTCGACCGCTCGCCCCAGCGCCTGCGAGGCCTGGAAACAGCTCGGATCGGTCGCCTGGTGAGTTTGGTGAGCAGCCGGGGCCTGATCGAGCGGATCGTGCCCAGCGCCGACCTGCTGATCGGGGCGGTGCTCACCCCCGGCGATCGGGCCCCCACCCTGGTGAACGAGGCGCTGGTGCAGCAGATGCGGCCCGGATCGGTGATTGTGGATGTGGCAATCGACCAGGGCGGCTGCATTGCCACCAGCCGCGAAACCACCCACACCGATCCGGTGGTATCCATCCATGGCGTGCAGCACTACGCCGTCGGCAACATGCCCGGGGCCGTGCCCTTCACCTCCACCGAAGCCCTGGTGAGCGTGACCTTGCCCTACATCCTCGCCATCGCCGGCCGGGGCCTGGCCGAAGCGATCACGGACCGGCCCGAACTGGCCTCGGGGCTGAACACGATTGATGGGGCGGTCTGCCACCCCGGCGTGGCCAAGGCCCTTGGGGTGCCCAGCCGCCATCCGATGGCCTGCCTGCGCTGAACGGCTTGGCCCCAGCGAATCACCCTTCGGAGTTGCAGGGCATGACCCAGGGGAATTGCCTGACTCCCAGGGCTGGCCTGACTCAGCTGGACAGGGGCAGCAAGGGGGCCAGGGGACGGGTCAGGGCGGCGGGGCTGATCCCCTCGCGCAGGGCCAAGAGCAGCCCAGCCGCTTCGCTATAGCTCGAAGCCGCCAAAGCCGGCAAGCCCAGGGCCCCTGCCGTCACCTGCAACAGGCAAGGGTTGGCCACGGCGATGAGGGGAACGTCCCGTTCAGCGCAGGCCAGCACGGCCCCACCCCCCAGGGCCCCGGCCGGGGCCACCACGGCACCGATAGCCTCCGGCAGAAGCAGGCCTGGATCGGCCATGGCCACCCTGCGCTCCAGATCAGCCCCCAGGCTGACCAAATCGGGCGCCCGACTCAAGCCCACCAGCACACAGGCCAAAAACGTGTAGCCCAGCTCTTCGCCGGCGGCGCGGGGATCGAGCCGGGGATCCGGCTCTAGGGGGGCCAGGGCTGGGGCGTGGGCGCAGGGCAGGCCCAGGTGGCCACTGAGCAGGTGGCTAATCACCGCCTCGGCGCCGGCCAGCCCATCCACCCCACTGCCCTGGCGGTAGGCCTGCAGGGCCTCACTGCCGTCGTCATCGGGGAAACGGCTGACCACGGCGATTGCCGTGGCGCCCAGGGCCTTGAGACGCTCACCGGCCCTGAGCAGGGCATCGGGGTGCCCCAGGCGGCCCCAGCTCATGCCGCTCGGCCCACTGCTGAGGCTCACCTCCAGGGGCCGGTCCGTTGTGACGACAGGACCGATCTCCAGGCCCAGGCTGGCGCGGCAGCCCTCGGCCACCTGCAGGTGGCGCAGCCGCAGGCTGTCTTCGATGCCGGCATCCAGCAACACCCCCAGCCGCTGGCGCCGCACCGGCCGCAGGGCCAGCTCACCAGCGGCAAAGCGATCCAGGGCCGAGCCCTCCACGTAGTGGATGCGGGGATCACTCCAATAGAGGGAGGCCCCGTTCATGACATTGGGGTGGGTCACCAGGCAACCACTGGCGGCCGCCAGCAACCGCGCCGCCGGCAGGCCGTCGCCGGCATAGCCACCGATGGCACAGCCAATCCCAGTGGGAATCACCAGCAGGGTCAAGAGCGGCGCGGCAGGAGTCATCGCACCATCACCGCCTCAAGGCGGAGGCGGCCTCGGCGATCACCGCTTTGGTCCCCTAGGGCGGGGCCATCGCTGGCAACGGTCGCAAAGCAGCTGGGTTCAACCGCCGTGATCGCCCAGCGCAACGGATCTCCGTGCTCGCGCAGGGCAGCCAGGATCTGGGGGCGCAGGGGGCCAGGGCCCCGCTCCATCCAAATCTCCAACGGTTCCAACTTCACCAAAGCCGTCTCACTTCTGGAACTTGCCGAACTGGGCTTCGTAGAGGTTGTCCTCCTGGCGGGCCAGGACGGTGAGATCACTGCGGGGGTAGGAAACGCACAGCAGGGCGAAGCCCTGTTCCTGCAGATCAGCGCGCACGCCCATGGCATCGCTCTGCTGCACCGTGCCGCTCTTGATCAGGGCCGCGCAGGTAGTACATACACCAGAGCCACAGGAGGTGGGCAACACCAGCCCGGCCGCTTCACCGGCGGCAAGCACGGTCTGGTCGGCGCGGCAGGCAAAGGTATGGAAGGTGCCATCGAGGTCGACGGTCACGGAGAAGCTGTCACTCATTGGCAAGGGGACCCTTGGGGCGCTCGATCTGGCTGCCCCCATCTTCCTGGATGGCGAAACCGGCCGGAGCCGGCAGGGCCGTCCAGTCGCTGGGGTGGGGGGAGAGATATTCCGGCGCCGCCCCGGCTTCGCAAGCGGAGCCCGCCCCGGGCCGAGAACCTCTAGCTGGGGCCGTGATCGCCAGATCGAAGCTCACCGACAAGCGCAGCTCCCCGTCCTCGTCGTTGCAGGTCACGGCATGGTCGGTGCTGGAGGGAAATAGCACCAATAGGCCCGCTTGGGGGGCAAGATCGACCCAGGCGGAATTGAGCGGATGGCCGGCCGCAATTGGACCGCCATGCCCCACGGCCAAGCCCGGCACCAGCTCATTGGCCTGGCGATGGGGATAAAGGCGTAGGCAGCCGCTGCGGCCTGTGCCATCGCCATTGACGTAGTAGACAGCGCTGAGATGGGCGTTGGGATGGTGGTGGCGCCCCACCCCCTGGCCCGGGGCACTCACCACGGGCCAGGAGCGCTGGATGTGGACGGCCAGCTGGGCCGGATCAAAGCCCAGGGCCTGCAGGTAGGCCCAGACCTGCTGATGCAGCAGGTCGGTTAGCCAGGCAAAAGGGGGCAAGCGGTGGATCTGGGCGACGCCATGGAGGTCGCCGGTCCAGGCGTAGCCGGGATTGGGATTGCCCTGCTGCTCGCCCCGCAGCTGCAGCAGCGCCTGCATCATGACGGCCGAATCGAGCGGATCGGGACGCAGCTGAACCTGGGCCAAGGCCAAGGGGAAGAGCGGGCACAGCTGGAGCTCGGGAACGGGAGGGGCCATGGGAGGTGGGCAGCAAAAAGCCGGCCCAAGGGCCGGCCAGAGAAACATTAACGACGATTATCCCTGGATCATTAAGACGGGTCGACTGAAGACAGAAGACCTAACTCAGTTCATCGCGGCAGAACCACCCACCACTTCAAGGATCTCCTGGGTGATGGCGGCCTGTCGGGCCTTGTTGTAATCCAAGGTGAGCCTCTTAGCCAGGTCCTTGGCGTTTTCGCTGGCGTTATTCATGGCCGTCATGCGGCTAGCCAATTCGCTGGCTGCTGCTTCTTGGAGGGAGCGCAGTAGCTGGTTTTGCAAGTAGAGGGGCAGCAGCACATCGAGCAGCTGGTCGGGGCTCTGTTCAAACACGAAATCAGGCTTCAACACCGGCTGGGGGTTAGCCCGCTTGCCGAGCTCAACGCCAAGGCGACCATCGCGGGTGGTGAGACGGAAAATCTCATCGTCCGGGGTAGCAATGCCCTGGGGATCAAGGGGCAGTAGGGTTTGAATCACGGGGGAGGAGCTCACCAAGTTGATGAACTTGGTGAAGATGATCTCAACCCGATCGGTGCTACCGGAAAGGAACTCCGCCAGAATTTCATCGGCGATCTTGCCGGCCTCGTCGGCATTTGGGACCTGCTCCAGGCCAGTGAAAGTGGCTCGAATCGAATAAAGATGGGCTCGGTTCTGGAAGTAGGTGATCGCCTTACGGCCGATCAACACCAGATCCACATTGAAGCCCTTGGCCTTCAACTGGGCAACCCGTTGCTCAGTGCGCTTGATGATGTTGGCGTTGTAGCCGCCACACAGACCCCGATCGCCCGTGACGGCCATCAAGGTGATGTTGGCCACATCACGCAACTGCAAAAGCGGCGATTCCGATTCGCCGGAACCCATGTGGGACTGGAGGTTTTCCAGCACCCGGGCTAGGCGGTCGGCAAAGGGGCGGCTACGCAGCACCTGTTCCTGGGCGCGGCGCACCTTGGCGGCTGCCACCAGGCGCATGGCCTCAGTAATCTTGCGGGTGTTTTTGACCGAACTAATGCGGTCGCGGATGTCCTTGAGGTTCGCCATGGATTAGGGCTCAGGCTGCAGCCAGCAGGGACGATTTAACTTCAAGAATGGCAGCCTTGAGTTGGGCTTCGGACTCATCGCTGAGCACCTTCTCGGTTTGGACCTTGGTGACATAGTCAGCCAGGTTGGTCTTGAGGTACTCGCGGAGCTCGCGGGCAAACTGGCTGACCAGTTCCACGGGCACGTCGTCAATCATGCCCTTGACACCGGCATAGACCACAGCCACCTGTTCGGCCAGGATTAGGGGGCTGAACTGGGGCTGCTTGAGCAGTTCACGCAGGCGCTTGCCCCGGCCCAGCTGGGCCTGGGTGGCAGCGTCGAGGTCGGAGGCGAACTGGGAGAAGGCGGCCAGTTCGTCGAACTGGGCCAGTTCCAATTTGAGAGTACCGGCGATTTTTTTGATCGCTTTTGTTTGGGCAGCACCACCAACCCGGCTCACGGAGATGCCGACGTTGATGGCTGGACGCAGGCCGGAGTTGAAGAGGTCGGAGCTAAGGAACACCTGGCCATCCGTGATCGAAATCACGTTGGTGGGGATGTAGGCCGACACGTCACCAGCCTGGGTTTCGATGATCGGCAGGGCGGTCATGCTGCCCTTGCCCATCGCATCGGAGAGCTTGGCGGCCCGCTCGAGCAGGCGGCTGTGGCAATAGAACACGTCGCCGGGATAGGCCTCACGACCAGGGGGACGGCGCAGCAGCAGGGACATCTGGCGGTAAGCCTGGGCCTGCTTGGTGAGGTCGTCATAGACCACCAAGGTGGCCTTGCCCTTGTACATGAA
>CAMCMT010000046.1 GCA_945875915.1 Synechococcus sp. UW140
AGCCAGGAGCTGGGCCGCACGCCAACGCTGGGGGAACTGGCCGAGGCGGTGGAGCTGCCTGAGGAGGAGGTGAAGGAGCTGCTGTGCCGGGCGCGCCAGCCGGTGAGCCTGGAAACGAAGGTGGGCGACGGCGAAGATACGGAACTGCTCGATCTGCTGGCGTCCGAGGGAGGTGAACCTGGCGATCTGGTCGACGGCGAATGTCTGCGGGGCGATATGCGTGCCCTGTTGGAGCAGCTGCCAGAGCTGCAGGGGCGGGTGCTGAAGATGCGCTACGGGATCGATGTGGATGAACCGATGAGTCTGAGCTCGATTTCCCGCGACTTAGGCATGAGCCGAGATCGCACCCGCAACTTGGAACGTTCTGCCCTCGAGGCGATCCGTAACAGTTCCAGCGATCTTCAGGTTTACCTGGCCGGATGAACAGTATTTGCGGTTGGCTCAGTGGGCTGACTATTTGGGAGCTCACTTAAAAGAATTCGTCGAAATTATCGAAGTCCACCGCCTTAAAGGTTCCCTTTTCGACCTGTTCCATCAGCCGCACCAGCTGGACCCAGAGGGCGCCGGTGGTGAGTATGGAGAGAAGGAATGACACCAGCAGGGAGGTGCCGCTGGCAAAGCCAAAGACCTGCAAGAAGCTGCCGATGAACAGGCTGATGCCCAGCACAATGCCGATGGCGGGAGTCACCGTTTCGATCCGGCTCAAGGGCAACAGGGCCAGCCGGTCCTGTTTCCAGCCCTCTAGGCGGTTTTCGATCACCTTGGCAAAGGTGAATCCGCAGGCGGCGGCAACGAGCAGGCCGGCGAGGGCCACAAAGTAGGGAGGCTGGCCGTAGCCCACCAGCTCGAGCAAAAAGTCCTGGGAGGATTGATCCATGGGCTGGGAGCTTTCAGGGAGTAAGAGCTAGACGTAAGGGGCAGACCCTAGATCGCGGCAGCGAGAGGGTTGAGCCTGGCCAGCAGGCCCCCAGCCAGTTTGCGCGGGGAGAAGGTGCGGCCCATTAGGGCGACCAGGGCGCGCAAATCATCGGTGTGGAGATGGTCGTTCTCCACCAGGGTGAGTAGCAGCCGTTGGCGCAGGCTGCTGCCTTCCGGCCCCAGCAGCAGCTTGATGCCTGCCCCTGCCACCGGCAGCAGATCCGGGCTGGAGTCGTCCTTGCCGACTACCGCCAAGAGGTTTTCAAGCCGTTCAATTTGGAGCCGGCCGTTGCGATCGAACAGCACATCCAGCAGCTTGTCGCGCATCTCGGCCGTGTCCCCCGCCAGCAACCGCCGGGCCACGTAGGGATAGGCGACACCGATGATGCGGAAGCTTGGATCGAGCCGCAGGGCCAAGCCCTCCTGGCTCACCACGGCCCGGATGATCAGGGCAAAGCGGGCCGGCACCCGGAAGGGATAGGCATACATCAACTCGGAGAAGCGATCGGTGATCGCCTTGAAGTTGAAGGAGCCGACGCTGTCACCCAGGGCGCCGCCCAGCACCTGCTCCAGGGCTGGAATGATGGCCTTCAGATCGGTTTTTGGATTTAAAAAGCCGAGGGCCACGAAGTCCTGGGCTAGCCCGGCGAAATCCCGGTTGATCAGGTGCACGACCGCCCCGGTGAGGGTGAGCCGGTCGAAGTCGTTGATGGAATCCATCATGCCGAAATCCACGTAGGCCAGGTGGCCCAGGGCCCCGGTTTTGCCTGGCAGGGCAAACAGGTTGCCCGGATGGGGATCGGCATGGAAATAGCCAAATTCGAGCAGTTGCTGCAGGCCGGCGATCACGCCGGTGCGGATTAGGGAGCTGGGATCGAGCCGTTGGGCCAGCAGCTCCTGCCGGTTCTGCAGCTTGGTGCCGTTGATCCAGGTGGTGGTCAACACCCGCCGGGCCGAGAGCAGCCGATCGACCCGGGGCACGATCACCGCCGGGTTATCGGCAAACAGGGCCGCAAACCGCTCGGCGTTGGCCGCCTCCTGGCGGTAGTCGATTTCCTCGAACAGGCTGCGGCCGAATTCGTCGATGATCTCGCCCAGGCCAAAGCCCAGGTTCAAGGGCAGCAATGGCGCCGTGGTCACCGCCAGCAGGCGGATGATCACCAGGTCCCGGCGCAGGATCCGCTCCAGGTCGGGCCTTTGCACCTTCACGGCCACCCAGGTGCCGCCGTACGGGCGGGCCCGATAGACCTGGCCCAGGCTGGCGGCCGCCATCGGCGCCGTGGGGAAGTCCTCAAATAGCTGCTCGACCGGGGCGCCTAACTCAGCCTCGATCGTGGCCAGGGCAATGCGGTGGTCGAAGGGGGGCAGGTTGTCCTGCAGCTGGGTGAGCTGGTCGAGCCAGTCGCGCCTTACCAGGTCGGGCCGGGTCGAGAGGGCCTGGCCCACCTTGATGAAGCAGGGCCCCAGGTTGGTCAGGGTGGTGAGGATGCGCTTGCCCAGGCGCTGCTGCTCGGCTGGATCGCTGCTGTTGCCGCGCAAGGCCAATACCACCGCCAAGGCGAGCAGCTGCCAGCTGATCGAGATCAGCCGGCCCACCAACACCCAGGGCTGGAGCAATAGGGCGCGCAGGTCGGCGGCCGGGTCATAGACGACCTGGGCGCCAGGGCCGCCGGGGCCACCGCTGGCATCGGCGCGGGGGGTGGGCACGGCGATGGGGCGGGCGATCGGGTCCAGACTCTAGAAAGACTGAGCCGGGTTCCATGGATCTGCCCAAGGAACACCGGTAGGCCTGCAGACTGAGGAAACCAAGGATCTCAAACTCTCGTGTCTGGAGATCGAAGCGATCCACGCGCCCAGACCGTTGGCCGCCTGGCAACCTGAGCACGGGCGAAGCGGTCGACTGGTGAACAACTCTTTTGCCCCTGCGGCAACCTCCATACCCCTGGAAACACTGCAGGCCTTCGGGTTGGCTGGCAAAGTCCAGCAAGAGCACCAGCGCCAGCGCTGGTTGTCGGCCTTGCCTGAGGCTCAAGATCCGTTGCCCGAACTCGAGCTGGGCCGGCAGGTGCAGGCTTACCTGGCCGACCTGGGTCTTCAGGGTCAAACGGTCGTTCAGCAATGGATGGAGCAGGAGGGTCTTGGCCAGGCCGAGCTGGCCCTGCGGGCTCGGCGGCATCAGCTCTGGCTTCAGGTCTGTGAGCAGCAGGTTGGTAACAAGCTGGCGAGCTATTTCCTGCAGCGCAAGAGCAATCTCGATGAGGTCATCTACACCATGTTGCCTGTAGCTGAGCTGGATCTGTGCTCGGAATTTTACATGCAACTCAAGGAAGGCGAGATCAGCTTTCAATCGCTTCTGCAGCAGCTGCCCCCCCAGCCCGAACTGGGCCCCCGTGGCCAGCAGGGTCCGATAGCCCTTGCAGAACTGCCGGATGGATTGGCCCAGCTGCTTCGGGTTAGCCAGCCAGGGCAGTTGTGGCCCCCAAAACCCTTCCAAAAAGGCTGGATCCTTGTGCGGCTCGACCAAAGTAGGCCCGCGGTGCTAGATCAACAATTACGGCGCCGGCTACTTCTTGAGCTAGGCCAACAATTACTCAATCAAGAAGCCGCCCTAGCCAAACCGCAATAGTGCAGTTAAACTGAATAATATGTGCAAAACGCGCAGACGTGCCTCCTCTTCAACTTACCTTGGCCCTTCGGGTTTTGAGGGCTTGGGCACCGTTTTCTGGATTGCCAGAAGCAACTCAGGCTTGTCTGGCTGATGCATTGCAGGCCTTGAAGCTGCGCCCTGGCCAGAAGCTTTACGACTACACCGCCCTGCCCCCAGGTGTTGCCCTAGTGGCCCAGGGGCAGCTGCGCCTGTTGAGCCTGGATGAACGCAATGAGCCGTTCACCCTGCAGCGGCTCGGCCCCGGCGACATGGTGGGCCAGGTAGGTCTGCTGCGTGGCGTCACTGGACAGGCGGTTGCCGCGGCGCTGCCGAGCCAGCTCTGGCTGATCCCCCAGCAGGCCTTTTTTGAGGCGGTGGCAGCCGATGAGGGGCTGCAACGAGCCATAGCCCAGCCCAACCTCGAGGAGCTCTATGCGGTGGCGGCGGCAAGCCCATCGCCCCGCACACCGGAACGCCTGGTCCTGCGCGACTGGGCCAGCAACCAGCTCACCGAGTCGGCCGACAGCCAACAAGTGCTGCTGGTCCCGCCAGGAGAGCACAGTTTTGGCGCCGACTGGGGCCCTTGGCTGCTCAGTAGCAGCAATGTCGGCGGTTGGTCACCGGGCGATGAGCTGCTGGGCCCGCTCAAGCTGATTGTGCGCGGAAAGTTGCCGGCGCGTCTGATCGCCAAGCAGGCCGTTACCCCACCAAGGGCCCGTCCGCCGGCTCTGGTGGTGGCCCCCGAGGCTGGAGCCCATGAAGCCCAACCCGCCGAAGCCGAGCTACTTGAGCCCGACTGGCAGGAGAGCTCAACCGCGATCGTGGCGATCGAGCAGCAGCAGCAGGCGCTCGAAGACTGGTACGGCCGACTGGGCGACGACGGCAGCTATCCCCATCTGGGCGGCGAGGGTCCGGTCGAGGTGCCGCTGGCCTGCCTGCGCATGCTGGCGCGGCAGTTTGATTTGCCGTTTCGGCGCGATGTGCTGCGCCGCATCCTCGAAGACCAGCTCGCCCGCGACAACGCAGACCAGGGCATCAGCCTGTTGCAGCTGGCGGTGATCGCCGATCTGATGGGGTTGAGGGCCTCGCCGTTGCAGGTCAACGACGCCCAGCTCAAGCGTCTGCCGCTGCCGGCGCTCACCCTGGGGCCCAGCGGTCCGGTCGTGATCTGGTCGATCGATCAGAGCAACCAGCTGCTCCTGGGTGATCCGGTGGCCGGCCAGGGGCTGGTGGCCGCCGGCAGCCTGCCGGGCTGGAACGACGACGGGTTGCTCGACGTGCTGTGCGTCGAGCGCAGCGCCCGCACGCCCAAGAAGCGCTTTGGTCTGGCCTGGTTCCTACCGGCGCTGCAGCAGCACAAGGCGGTGCTGGTGCAGGTGCTGGTGGCGAGCTTCTTTGTTCAGCTGTTTGGCCTGCTGAACCCGCTGCTGATCCAGCAGATCATCGACGCGGTGATCAGCCAGGGCAACATCAGCACCCTCAACGTGCTGGGCACCCTGCTTGTGGGCATGGCCCTGGCCCAGGGGGTGCTGGCTTCGCTGCGCACCTACCTGTTCTCGGATACCACAAACCGGATCGATATCACCCTGGGGGCGACGATCATCGACCACCTGCTGCGGCTGCCGCTCGGCTACTTCGCTGATCGGCCCGTGGGCGAGGTGAGCAGCCGCATCAACGAACTGGAGAAGATCCGCCGTTTCCTGACAGGCACGGCACTCACGGTCATTCTCGATGCCGTGTTCGCGGTGATGTACATCGCCGTGATGTTGCTGTATTCGGTTCAGCTCACCTTCTGGGCCTTGGCGGTTGTGCCGTTCTTCGTTGGGGTGACGCTGCTGAGTGCGCCGCTGATCCGCAAGCAGCTGCGCGAGCAGGCCGAAGCCAATGCCCGCGTGCAGAGCCATCTGGTGGAAACGCTCGGCGGCATGGAAACGGTCAAGGGCCAGAGCATGGAGCTGCACAGCCGCTGGCGCTGGCAACAGCTCTATGGCACCCAGATCCAGTCGGGCTTCCGCAATGTGATCACCAGCACGGCGGCGGGTTCGGCCAGCCAGTTTCTCGAGCAGCTCTCGGGTCTGCTGGTGCTGTGGGTGGGGGCCTCACTGGTGCTCAAGGGGGAGCTGACCCTGGGCCAGCTGATCGCGTTTCGCATCCTGTCGAGCTATGTCACCAACCCGCTGCTGCGGCTTGCCAACCTTTGGCAGAACTTCCAGGAAACGGCCCTGTCGCTCGAACGCCTGGCCGACATCGTCGACCATCCTGAAGAGCTCGAGATCATGGGCGAGCAGAAGCCGCCGATCCCGCCGATCGTGGGCGAGGTCGAGTACAGGGGCGTGAGCTTCCGCTTCGGCAGCCAGGGCGGCCTGCAACTCAGCAACGTGTCCTTCAAGGTTCCGGAGGGATCCTTTGTGGGTGTGGTGGGCAGCAGCGGCTCGGGCAAGAGCACCCTGCTGAAGCTCATCACCCGCCTGTATGAGCCGCTAGAAGGGGTGATCCGCATCGATGGAAACGACGTCACCAAGGTCGACCTCTACTCCCTGCGGGCCCAGATCGGCGTGGTGCCGCAGGACAGCCTGCTGTTTGACGGCTCAATCCTCTCCAATATCTCCCTGACCCGCCCTGATGCCAGCTTCGAGGAGGTCTGCCAGGCAGCCCAGATCGCCTGCGCCCACGATTTCATCCAGTCGATGCCGGGGGGCTACACCAGCTCAGTGGGTGAGCGTGGTGCAGGGTTGAGCGGTGGCCAGCGCCAGCGCCTGGCGATCGCCCGCATGATCCTGCGCAAGCCGCGCCTGTTGGTGCTGGATGAGGCGACCAGCGCTCTTGATGTGGACACCGAGCGGCGCATGACCGCCAATCTGATGCAGGCCTACAGTCGGCAGACGGTGTTCTTCATCACCCATCGACTTGCTTCGCTGCGCCATGCCGACATGATCCTGGTAATGGATCAGGGTGTTCTGGTCGAAAGTGGCAGCCACAATGAGCTGATGCAGCTCGATGGGCGCTACGCCACGCTCTACCACCAGCAGGAGGTTGGCTAAGCAATGGACAAGAAGCCAGCCAGTTCAGCGCTTGCCCTGCGAGGGGTGAACCCCCAGGAGGTACGCCTCAAACCGACACCAATCTGGAGCCAGGCGTTGATCTGGACGATCATCGGCACCGCATCGCTGGCCTTTGTGTATGCGATCTTCGCCAAGATTGACGAGGTGGTGCTCGCCCCCGGCGAACTGCAACCGCTAGGAGCCGAGCGGCCAATCAAGGCTCCTTTTGCCGGCGTGGTGAAGGGCATCTTGGTCAAGGAAGGTGAGCAGGTGGCAGTCAATCAATTGCTGCTGCGCCTTGATGCTGATGTCTCGGACAAGCGGGCCGAGACCCTTATATCTAAGATCAAGCTAGAGCGCACGCGCTTTGATGAAGAGAGCAATTCGATTGCGGCCCGCGCCGAAAGCCTCAATGAGCGCACGGATGGCCTGATGCGCTCCCAGCGCATGGAAAAGCAGATCTATAGCCAGATCGCGCCGCTGGCCTCCCAGGGCGGCATTCAGAAGGTGCAATTGCTGCAGCAGCAAAACCGGGTGGAGCAGCTGCAATCGGAGATCGCCCAGTCGCGGGCCAACCTGCAGGAGGTGCAGGCCCAGCTGCTCAAGCTGAAGCAGGAATCCCTGCGCGAGCTGGCCGATCTGGATCGCCAGCTGGCCGAGGTGCGCGACACCCAAGCCAAGGAGGAGCTGCGAGCTCCGCTTTCGGGAGTGGTGTACGAGCTCGTGCCCTCCAGCCCCGGCTACGCGGCCAGTGCCGGCGAAACCCTGGTCAAGGTGGTGCCTGGGGGGGTGCTGGAAGCCAAGGTGTTCCTTACCAATCGCGACGTGGGCTTCGTCAAAACGGGGATGCCGGCCCAGATCCGCGTCGACACCTTCCCATTCACCCAATTCGGCGCCATTTCAGGCTCACTCAAGGCCGTTGGCACCCTGCCACTGCCACCCGATGAGCAGAACCCCCAACCGCGCTTTCCTGCCTATGTGCGCCTGGATCGCGACTACCTCAGCCGCGGCTCGCAACGGTTCCCGGTGAGTTCGGGCCAGAGCGTGCAAGTGAATCTAATTTTGCGGGAGAAGCGGGTGATTACTCTGCTCACCGATGCGACCGAAAAGATGTTCGATTCCCTAAGGCGCATCCGCACCACTGCGGAGTGAAGTCAACCTCTCACCATGAACCTTCCAACCAACGAGCCCGACACCAGAGACGACCAAGCCCAGCTGGAATCCTTCATCAGCTGGTTTCGACAGCTCGATGGACCCGATCAGCTGGAGCTGATGCGTCTCGTTTACAACGAACACAAGGTCCGCGACGTGGTTCGCACCTTCTCGGGCATGCCGATGGAACAGCGCCAGGCCGTGTTCCAACGCCTCGGCCTGCCCAACGAGATGCTCAGCCGCATCCCGCCGCCGAGCTCCGATCAGATCGGGGATGTGGAGGTCGAATGGAAGGAATGGGACAGCGGCAAGGCGCGCTGATTTCACCCTGAACACCCCTTTGCGCGCACCGTTGTGATCGCTAATTTCCCCCCTCTCGATGATGTTGCTGCCCCCAACCCGGCAGCAACAGAACCGGCCAGCCTGAGATCGGGCAACGACCTCGATCCCCGGTTTAACCGCTGGGGCGTGTTCGGGGCTCTGGCGGGATTCCTGATCTGGGCCATCACCAGCCCGCCTGCGGCCCCGTTCCATGCCTTCCTGCACCAGCGCGGTCCCACCCAGGTGGTCTGTCTAGTGGCTGCGGGCATGGTGAGTGCCTTTCTGGTTAGCAAGTGGCAACTGCTGCAGCGCCAGGAGCGCAAGCTGCAGCAGTTGGGGCCGGGCATCACGACCTCGCTGCAGGCGGGAAATCTGGATGGGGCCGCCCTGCAGGCGGAGCAATCGGCCTCCTTGTTGGGCAAGCGATTGCTGCGGCTGCTGGCGGTCTGGCAGGCAAGCCAATCGTCGTTTCAGTTGGAGCGAGCCGCCGATGCCGATAGCGATGGCGATCAATTGGCAATGCAGAACAGCTATAGCCTGATCAAGGTGCTGCTCTGGGCGATTCCGATTCTGGGCTTCATCGGCACCGTGATCGGCATGTCTCAGGCGGTCGGCTCCTTTGAGTCGGTGTTGGGCAATGCCGACAACGTCGATGGCCTCAAGGCTGGACTCACCAAGGTCACCGGCGGCCTGGGCACGGCCTTTGACACCACCTATTTGGCTTTGGTGATCTCGGTGCTGCTGGCGATTCCGATCAATGCGATCGAGCGGCGCGAAGAGCAATTGCTCAATGCCATTGATCGTCGCGTGCGCGATGCCGTCCTCGTGCTCAGCCCGATGGGCGAATCGGCCGGGGGTGCCGGCCATGGCGTCTGGCAGGCAGGTCATGATTCGGTGTTGGCGCCGCTCTCCCCGCGCTCCAGCGAGCTCGGCGCCCTGATCAACGCAGCCTTTGAGCAGCACTTGCCCGATCCGTCCGTGCTGGTGGAACCGGCGCGGCACTATGCCGAACAGCTCACTAGAGCCGCCCTGGCCAAGCTCGATCCCCTCACCAACCTGGTCCGCGATTCGGTGGAAGGAGTGGCCGAGGCACGGCTGAGCCTGCAGGAGCAGGCCCAGATCATCCGCGGCAGCATGGATGGGGCCGCCCACGAGCTCACTGCTTCTCTGCAGCAGCTCAAACCGCTGCTGCGCGATCTGCAAAGCGCCAGCACCCTGGGCACCGTGCTGGGGGAGGAGCTGGGCACCCTCAAGGCCAACATTGCACTGCGCCGTGCGATCGAGCAGCTCAGCGGCCAGCTGCTGCAATTGGAGCAACTGCAGCGCGAGCAGCTGGTGTACAGCCAGCGGAAGCGGCAGCGGCGCTGGCCCTGGCACTGATGGCAAGTCGGCGCGCCATGGGCTCAGCGGTGGGTGTGGATCTGTTCTCCTTCATGAACATCATGGCGGCGACGATCGGGGTTCAGGCCCTGCTGATCGGCTTTATCGCGCTGCAGCTTCGGCCGGGTGGCCAGAGCGTGCAGTTCGTGCCCAGCGGCAGCGGCGGCAACCACCAGGGCAAGGTGGCCAACTATGTGCTGCTGCAAGGCAAAGGCCAGCTGGAGCTTTTAGCCGATGGCCGCCGCGAGCGCGCCACGATCAACAGCCCGCAGCTGGGTGCCTTTCTCGATCGCATCGCCCAGGCCGCCGCGCCCCAATACCTGGTGATCGGTGTCAAACCGGGCACCTATCTTGAATTCAACCTGGTACGCGCCCAAGCCGAAGCCAAGGGCATCGCCCTGGGCTACGAACCGCTCGATCCTCAGTGGAGCGTGAAACCCCCGCCGGCGTCTGCGGGCGCCGTGGCCCCATGAGCAGCCCCTTGCTGCTATTGCTGAGAAGGCGCGGACGCCTGAGGGACCAGGCGCCCAAGAGCGACGACACCGGTCTGCTCGACACACTCACCAACTTGGTGGGCGTGATGGCGCTGATCACGGCCTTGATGAGCATTTTTGCAGCAACCGGCAGCCTCACCATCCAGGTGCCGATGGTGCGCCGATCGCAGCAGGGATTCCATCTGCTTCAAGCCAGCGCTGCTGGCATCTGGGACCTGCAACCGGCCGCCAATCAAATGCTGGAGGTCGACCGCGAGCGGGTCGCTGCCGTGAAGCGTTGCACCAGCCTGCAGAAAGCGGCGGCGCAGCAGCAGTGCAACGCCGCCCTTGATGGCTGGTCACGGCAGCAGCTGGTGGGGCCGATCCGCGTCAATGTGAGCCACGGCCAGGGGAGCCTGCAACGGGTGGGGCCACCCACAGTGCCTGCAGCCCAGCTCAAGGGCGGCGGCAGCGCCTGGCTCGACGCCACCATGGCAGCCCTGGCCCGCGACAAGCAGCCCGTGTTTGTGGTGCTCGAGAGCGACGGCTTCGCCACCTACAGGGCCATCAAGGCCAAAGCGCAACAGCACGGCGTGCAGCTGGGCTGGGAGCCCTGGAATGCCGGGACAGCCGTCAACTTCTGGAGCAACGCGGGCCGCAGCCTCACCGTGCAATGACGTGTCTCTCCATGCCCCAACGATTGCTGCCACTGCTGCTGCCCATGCTGATGGGGTTACCGCTGATGGCCCCGCTAGCGGCCCTAGCCAGCAGCGCCGTACCCAAGTTTCCAGCTGAACTGCAGCCCCTGGTCGCCGCACTCAATCGGGCGCGCTACGAGGTGAGGCTGGAACAACCTCCCCAGCAGGGCGCCTACGGTCTCACCGATACCCGCCAGCGGCGCATTTGGATCGCGCCGATCAGCATCGAGCTGGGCCTGGTGCGCGCCGCCTTGATCCATGAAGCGGTGCATGCGGCCCAGGGCTGCCCCAAAGGCCAGCTGAAGCCGATCGGCTGGAGCGTGGAGTTGGACCGCAGAATTGAGCTTGAAATCAGCGGCCTGCTCTACAGGGGCTACCCGCGGGGCAGGTTTGAGGTGGAGCGGGAAGCGTTTTCAATGCAATCGCACCCCCGCGCGATTGAGATGCTGATCACGGCCCTCGACCGACGCTGCCGCTGAGGTTCAGCGGTTTCTGCGCTGCGACCAGGTGAGCGCGAGGCTGAGCTCCAGCATCGCAGCCATCTTGGCCTGGTCGGGTGGCAGGGTCTGCCCATGAACGGCGCAGCGGCGCTGCAGGGCCTGAGCCACCGCCGAGTCGGCAGGCAGGGCCAAAGAAGGCTTGTTGAGCCATTGCTGCAGAGCCGCAAACTCAGCCGGGCTGGCTGCAGCCACCGCGGCCGCCAGCTCAGCTGTAGCCAGGGGAAGCCGCTGCTGCGCCAGGGCAGCCAGGCTCTGATCAGTCGCTGGTAGGGCACGATCGAGCTGCCCGTCCAGCAGAAGCAGGTCGTAGCGCTGCCCCTGCTGCTGGAGGCCGGCGAGCAGGGCGGAAGCGGCCTCCTGCCAGGCCTCGGCAGAAGCCAGATCCTGCTGCGCTAAAAGCTTCACGCCACCTGCGGTGAGCTGGGCCGCCACCAGCTGCAAGGAACCATTCTCCTGTCGGGTGAGGATCAAGGAGAGCACCAGTTGTTCTCCGGGGACTGCCGCGCCGCGGCGGCTACCCCCGACCACCCCAGCCAGCCAACCGCGCAGGCCACGCTTGCCCTGGTCCACCGCCTTGGGCCCGTAAAGGAGATAGAGCAAACCGGCCCCCAGCGCGAGGGCATCCAGCAGGTTGCCTCCGAGCAGGTTGGTCTCGCTGAGACTGCCCAACAGCGACGCCGGTGTTGCAAGGGCCGCCGTGGCCAAGATGGGCAAGGGATCGAGCCGCAGGCCGCGCTCCCCGGCACCCTGGCCGAGGCCCTCGGCGGTGGAGTCACCACCATCGCCAGGCCCGCGGCCCTTGGCGATCTTGTCGGCGCCGGCATCGAGCCCGCCGACACCGGCGCCCTTGCCGGCAGGGTCGCCGGCAGCGCTACCGGTGCTCGTGCCGTCGTCATCTCCAGCGCCGGTGCCCTGGGCCATCAGCCCGCTCGAGGAGCCACCCGCCGACCCGGAGCTCAACAGCATGCTGACCTTGGCGGCATTCTCGTATTGCGAGGGATCGATATCAACCAAGCCAGGCAGTGATCCATCACTACGTAAGCGGGTCAAAACCTCGATCAAGCCAGGCGCTGCTGGTGGAGGCGCACTGCTGAGTTTTGTTGCATTCTCGGTGAGGGCAAGGGTGGTGATCACCCCGAGCTCCCGCAGAATTGTGACCGGGGCACCCGGATCGCGGATGTTGCTTGCTGAGGGATCGTTGTCGCCGAAGACGTTGTTGCGCAGGAAAAAGCGCATGCCGGTGATGTAGTCGACCTGCTTGCCCTTCTCGCTCACCGTTTCGTAGATAAATTCAACGCCATCGCCAAGGCCCTCGCGACGGGTGAAGTCGTAATAGCCCGCGCTGGTGATGGGCGTGCCGTTCAGCTGGCGCAACGGTTGGCCATCGGCGGTCGCGATCGACCCACCCCAGGTAAAGAGTTTCTCGCCAGCTTCGTTTTTCTCGCCGGTGTCGCGTGCTCCGTAACTGGTGAGCACGTATTCAGAAACATATTTGAAATAGCGATCCTTGTCGCGGCCTTCGGGGTTGGCGGCGATCCAATCGCCGCGGCTAGTCGTTAGGGCACCGACATTGCCGACCACTTCGGCGATCATGGTGGTGGCGGTGCGGCGCAATTCGATCGTGATCTCGCCCGTGAGGGTGCCAGCCTGATAGCCAACGGTGACCTGTTGCTTGGCCCCTTCGGTGGTCAGGCCGGCGTAGGCAGCATGGAGGGGATCAAAGCTCCAGGCCCCACTGCTGGAGAGCGTGAAGCCCGCCGGTGCGGAGCCAGGCACAACCGTATAGATGAGCTCGTCGTTGCTGCGCAGTTGGCCCGAGAGGGTCGAGCGATACAGAAGGGTGTGGGTGGGATCGGGGCCGCCATTCGCCCAGCTGGTGGGTGCCCAGGCGTTGATCGGCAGATCAAACAGGAACGGCACCGCCGAAGGGAGGTAGTTGACCTCCTGTCCATCCAGCACCGTATTGCCGCCGAGGGCGGCCAGATAGAGAGCGTTGTCGCTCTTCAGCTGGCTGTAGATGGAGGTGTTGAGACCCTTGGGCTGTCCGACTGTCTGGATGGTGCCGTTGCCACCGGCAGGAGCCTGGAAGCCGGTGTCTGGGTTGGTGGGATCTAGAGCCAGCACCGCCTGAATCGCCTGCTCATCGCTAGTGAGACCGGCAATGCGCATGCCGGCACGACCTGAAGCTTTGTTGGTGTCGATCAGGATCTGCACCTTCAGCTCCGTGGTGAGAGCTGGATCGCCGCTCGGCGCCGGGCTATCGGTTACCTCGAGGCGCAGCTCGCCGAGCCGTTCAGCAGCCGTGAGCTTTTCGACGCCGCGGGCTGGCCTGAAGATCAGATCACGCAGCTGATCGAGGCTGTAGGTCTGCCCCTGAACTACAGCTGTGACGCCGCCGGCCAGCAACACTTGGCCGACCGTGGCATTCGGAAGCTGGGAGATGCGGTAGAGCAGCTGCTGCTGACTGGCCTGCTCGAGCGCATCACCACCGGCTCTGAACAGCAGATTGACCAGGCCAACGCTCACCGTCATGTACAGGTTCGTGACCGGATCGACTATCAATTTGGTGTTATCGATGAGGAGAGGCGCCAGCTCTGCTAGTGAGGTGCGTACCGGCGTGTCGTTCACCGCCAGCACGTTGATCGTGAAGGTCTCCGTTGTCGTCAGGCCGCCCTGCGCCGCTGCTCCGTCGCTCACCGCATAGGTGAGGGTGCCGGTGCCATAGGCATCCGCTGCCGCCCGGAACTGCAGAGCCTGCATCTGCTCCTGGCTCAGCTGGGCACCTGGCGTCACGGGGGAAAAAGCATTGTTGGCATCCAGCAGGCCGAGCTGCCCCAACCGAGCGGCCGGCACCGCCGTGACCGTGAAGGTCAACGTCTGGGTGGCCTCATCGGCTCCCGGGATCTGGCGCAGCTGATCGCTGGCCGGATCACGCCCAGCTCCGGTGGCCCAAGCCAGATTGGCCAAGCCCAGCGACGTGATCGCCGCATCCTCGATCACATAAAGCGCCTTGGGGCCATCATCCAGACGCCGGGGCGCGTCGTTCACCGCATTAATCATGAAGCCGTTGGTGGCGGCCAGGCGGCCGCCGTGGCCATCAACCACGTCGTAGGCCAGGGTCACCGGGCCATTGGCATGGACCTCGGGCGTGAAGGTCCACTGGCCATTGGCGTCAACAGCCAGGCGGCCATTGCCGCTACTTACGTGCAGGTTCTCTACACGCAGCTGATCGCCCGGATCCGGATCACTGAAGCCCTGCAGCAGCTGGGCGGTGGTCAACGTGCTGGGCTGATCTTCGGCGGTATTGGGCAGCACGGCCTGAGGGGTGCCCGCGAGCTGCGGCGCGGTGTTGATCCCCGCCAGGGAAGCAGATAGTTCAACACGTTGCTCGCGACCATTGATCAGCAATCGGGCTGCATCGTTGCTGACCCCCATCACCTGGGCCGCTTCAAGTGTCAGGTTGCCGAAGAGCTGGGCCGCAAAAATCTCGCCCTCATCACCGGCGCTGTCGACTCCATTGAGCTGGGAGCTCCCTTCCAGCCAGTGGCCGATCTCCTCAAGCAAAACGGCCTGCAGTTGCTTCTTTGGAGCGCTGCGCAAGGTTTCGCTGAGCAGAATTGTGTTGCTCTCGCCCAGGTAGGCCCCTCGCACCCGGCTGCTCTCAAAGCGGGCCCATTGGATCTGGGGCTGCTGCTCAGCTGCGAGAAAAGCCTGCACTAACTGGCCAACAGCAGCCTGATTGGATTCGTCAAAAGCAACAGCGATCGCCCCATCTAGCCGGCCACTGCCTTGGGCCTCCTGCAGGCTTTGGCGGGCAAAATCCACGAGCCCAACCGCATCGCCGAGCCCGGTTGTCGCGATTGCAGTGGCGCTACCCGATAACGCTGTCATGGTTAGGGCTGGCTCAAGCACGGCTGTGACCAGCTCAAAGGCCTGGCCTGGCCCAAGCGGCAGCACGCTTGCCAAGGCCTCAGGCGCAATCAGATCGCTGCCAAGCTGAAGGCTGCAGCCCTCAGGCGCCCCGGCCAGCAAATCAACCTGGTTGTAGTCACTGTGGGCGAGTGCATCGGCGATCTGCTGCAACCCCGACGCACCGGGCTGCAGAAAGAGCAGATCGGCGCCGGGGGGCTGGCTGCCCAGAGCATCGAGGTGCTGCTGCCAGCCTGCACTGCTGGTGTCGACCACCAGCAACAAGCGCTTGGATGCATCGCCTGATGGGCCGTCATCCCGGGCGGCCGCCCAGCCATTGAGCGCTGAAAACTGGCGACTACCTGGATCGAGCAGGGTGGAGCCGCTCTGGCTCTGCAGCCAGGCCTCTTGCTGTTGCACCTGGAGCAGGCTGCGGCTCATCAGGTCGTCGGCAGCTCCGCTTTGATGCCAGGCCTGCAGCTCGGGCTGGGGGCTATGGCCGCCATTGAGCTCGCCTGCATCGCCGCACCCTTGCGGCTGGGCATCGAGCTGATCGTGATACTGGCGATCGAGAGGTGACATGGGGGCTCCTCCTTAACTCACAGGGCCGGGATTGGCCGCTAGGGCCAAGCTCAGCTCCACCAGGGTGGCCATCGAGGCCTGCTTGGCGGGCATGGCCTTGGCATAGATCTCGGCCCGCTGCTGCATCAGCTGGGCCAGGGGGTTGTCGTCGGCCAGGGGTTGGCTCGGGTTTTGCAGCCATTGCTGCACCTGATGGCGCTGCTCGGCGTTGCATCGGGCCAGACCATCACTGAGGCTGCGGGTGACCAGCTGGGCGGTGCTGGTACCCAGGCCCTTGAGGAGCGAGGTCTGGGCCTGCAGCTGCGGATCCACCAGCACCTGTTCGGCCTGAGCCAGGCCGCTACCGCGCAGGCGATCGAGCAATTGGCGCATGCTGTAGTCGATCTGGGCTTGGCTGCCCGGAGTCGCCATGCCCGCCCCGGGAGGCAGATCCTGTTGGGCCAGGATCACTAGGCCTGTGCTGGTGACACGGGCAGCCACGAGGCGCTCGCTGCCGTTGTCGAGCTTGATCGCAAACACCGAGATCAGCTGCCTCTCGCGGCCGGCAGCAGGGCCAAAGCCGCTACCAGCAACCTGCTGCGCCCGGCGTAGAAGCCCGCGCATCCCGGCATTGCTCGCCAGGGCGGCCTTGGGTCCATAGAAGCCGTACACCACACCCATGCCGAGCATCAGGGCATCGAGCAGGTGGTTGCCCATCAGCGAGCCCTCCTGCAGGCGGCCGACCACAAACGAGCCATGGCCCGCGGTGGCGGCGGCGGAAGCCGGGCTGCTGATCAGCGGCTGCAACAGGCTGCTGCGATCGGGCTGGCTCTTGGGCCCCTGATCCAGACCCTGCCCGAGCAAGGCCAGCAACGCCGGGCTGCCCTGGCCGGCAGCCGCACCCACTCTTGCCAGCTGCGCCGTACCAGCCCCTTCGGCATTGGCCAGGCCTTCCTCCCCTTCGCCCCCATCACCAGCCGAGCTCAGGCTGCCACCAAAGCTCATGGCAGCGCTGGCGCCCCCTGACGTGACCAGTAACGAGGGATTGAGACGCTCTGAAGCCGCACTCGAGGAGCTGCCCAGGGCACTGATCAGCGTGAAGGAGTTATCGAGGACATTGGCTCCAGAGCCGGCCCCGACCCCCCCCCCGTTGAGAAAGGGCGTATTGGTCGCGTTTGTGTTGCTTGTGCTATTGCCGATCACCGGCAGCAAAGCAACCACAACGCCGGGGTCAACGATGACGCCATCCATGGGGTTGTTGTCACCGAACATATTATCAGTGAAATGCACATTTACCGATTTGATGTACTCAAAGCCATCGTCTAGGGTGACGTACTCGAGGACACCCCCATCACCGCTAGCGCCGAGTCGGGTGAAGTCGTAGTAGCCTGCGGCTTTGATGATCTGGCCATCCAGCGTGGTCAGGGGCTGCTGGTTTTTTGTTCCGATGCTGGCAGTAGGCATACCCTCCCAGGTGTAAAGCACTTCGCCATCAGTGTTGTATTGCACATTGCCCGCGGCATCGAGGTCCATGCGGGCTCCATAGGCCCTTAGGGTCTGCTCCGAGATGAACTTGAAGTAACGATCAAAGGCGCGGCCCAGCTCACTGGAGCGGGAGAGTTGTTTGACCTCAATATCGTTGTTGGCGCCAGGTGTGGGCTCGGTGGAGTATTCAATGAGATAACTGGTTTGAACTCCGAAACGCGTGGAATCGAGATCCACCATCTCATTATCGGGTGCACGGGCGATGTCGAAGCTGAAATTCAACGGGGTGGCACTGGGTAGGAAGTGCAACTCCTTACCATTGACCGAGATGGCTCCACTTGCGCGCTTCATGAACAACGGGTTGGAGGGATCGAGGCGGCTGTAGACCGTGGGATCGAGGGTCTCAATCCCATCGGAGCTCGTGAGGGTATTGGCGGCGGCATCAAAATCGTCCAGGAAGCCCTTAAGCACCCCTGGATCTGGGTTTTCCCCCAGCAAGGCCAGCAGCACCTCCAGCGCTTTGGCTGCAGCACCATTGCCCGACACATAGATCGGCAGCGACTCTTCGGTGGGCTGCAGCGACCCACCGTCGATGGCCCCGGTCTCGCGGATGCTGAAGCGGAAGCTCGACAGCCGGTCATCAGCAGCCAGGGCCAAGGCATCTCCATCGGTGAGGAACTGCATGCCGCGCAGTTGAACAAGGCTGTAGGCCTGCCCCTGCACCACAGCGGTGACGCCATCGCCAAGCACCACCCGGCCGAGGGCTAGGGGCGGGAGGGCGTTGATCAGCACTTCGAGTTGCTGGGAGTTCTGCTCAGCCAGGTTGCCGCCAGCGTGGAAGGCAACCGCTTGCAGGCCTAGGGGGATGGGCTGATACCTGCCGTTCTGGTAATCAAGGTTGGTGCGGGTGATGATCAGCGGCACCAGCTCTGGTGAGGTAAGCACCGGTGCATCGTTCACCGCCAGCACGTTGATTGTGAAGGTCTCCGTTGTCGTCAGGCCGCCCTGCGCCCCTGCTCCGTCGCTCACCGCATAGCTGAAGGTGCCGCTGCCATCGGCATCTGCTGCCGCCCGGAACTGCAGCTCCTGCATCTGGCCCAGACTCAGCTGGGCACCTGCCGTCACCGGCACAAAAGCATTGGTGGCATCCAGCAAGCCGATCTGCCCTAACCCATTGGCAGGCAAGGCGGTGATCGTGAAGGTCAACGTCTGGGTGGCCTCATCGGCTACTGGGATCTGGCGCAGCTGATCGGTGGCCGGATCGAGCTCGGCTCCAGTCGCCCAGGCCAGATTGGCCAAGCCCAGCGGCGTGATCGCGGCATCCTCAATCAAATAGAGGGCTTTGGGGCCATCATCTAGACGCCGGGGCGCGTCGTTCAGCGCATTGATCGTAAAGCCGTTGGTGGCGGCCAGGCTGCCCCCGTGGCCATCAACCACGTCGTAGGCCAGGTTCACCGGGCCATTGGCATGGGCCTCGGGCGTGAAGGTCCACTGGCCAGTGGCGTCTACTGCCAGGCGGCCATTGCCGCTGCTGACGCGCAGGTTCTGCACATCAAGCCAGTCGCTGCGATCGAGATCGCTGTAGCCCTGCAACAGCTGGGCCGTACTGAAGTCAACCGTGGTGTTTTCGTTGGTGCTGGCCAGCACGGCCGAGGCTCCCGTAAGCCCAGGGGTCTGGTTGACCCCCTGCAGGTCGATCGTCACCGTGCAGAAGGCGGCAGCGCCAAAGCTGTCGGCCACCTGCACCAGATAGCGTAGCTGCAGGGTTTCATTGGCTGCCAGGCCTCCGAAGGTTTCGGCACCGCTGTTGAAGGACCAGGTGAGTGTTCCTGTGGTCGCGTTAGAACCGATGACTGGCGAGGGTGAGAGCGTCAGCATCGAAAGGAGCTGAGTATCGGACGACAGGATGCCGGCGGAGGTGCCAGATTTGCTGACGGAAAGAAGCGTGGGAGTAACGAC
>CAMCMT010000047.1 GCA_945875915.1 Synechococcus sp. UW140
CGATCAGAGGATCCCGGATCCATGGCAGAGGACCGGGCAAGGGTGGCTCACTTTTCGCTGTCGCCTCCCCCTCCCATGGCAGGGGGAGGACCCGGGGTAACCCGCCTACGTAATTGACGCGACCCGCCTAAGTAGTTGACATCGGGCAGGTGGATGTGGCTCGCTAGGCCGAGGCGCTCCAGCAACTTGATGTGCAGCCAGGTGAGATCAATTTCCCACCAGCGGAAGCCCATGCGGGCGCTGCTCTGATAGGCGTGGTGGTTGTTATGCCAGCCCTCGCCAAAGGTGAGCAGGGCAACCCACCAGTTGTTCTTCGATTGGTCGTGGCTTTCGTGACTGACATAGCCCCATCGGTGGGTGGCGGAATTCACCATCCAGGTGCAGTGATACACCAACGCCAGCCGTAAGGGGATGCCCCATAGCACCAGGGCGAATCCACCGGCACCGGTGGTTTCGCCAAGCCACCACAGGAAGGCAGCCAGGGGGAATTGCAGCAGCAGGAAATTACGATTCAGCCAGCGGTAGTAGGCATTGGCCTGCAGATCGGGCGTCAAGCGTTTGACATGGGCTTTGGCGGGTACCTCCTTGAGCATCCAGCCAAAGTGGCTCCACCAAAAGCCCAGGCGGCTGTTGTGGTGGTCGCTGGGATCATCGGAATGGAGATGGTGGTGACGATGCAGGCCGGCCCAATCAATCGGCCCTTGCTGACAACTGAGGGTGCCACAGGTTGTGATCAGGGGCTCCAGCCAGGGCACCACCCGAAAGGAGCGGTGGGCCAGCAGGCGGTGATAGCCGAGGGTGACGCCGATGCAGGCGGTGAGCCAATAGAGCACCAGCAGCACCGCCAGGGCCAGGGGGCTCCAGAAGCGGGGCAGCAGGCCCCAGAGGGCCAAGGCGTGGATCACCACCATGAAGCCCACGGTGCCCCAACTGGTGCGCAACTGGCTTGGCACGATTGGGATCACCGCCAAGCGCTGGGGGGACGCGGCTGAAGACGCTGCCATGGTCACGCGGTCACCTCAAGTTGCACGCCAGTGGCTTCCATCGGTTGGCAGAACTGGCGCACCATCAGGCCAGCGAAACGCAGCTTGAGGCCCTGGTTCTGCAGGAAACGGCCGGGCGAGGCCGGCTGCTCGCCGAGGGCGTGCATCTGCCGGAAGGTGTCTACCAACTGGTCGCGTAATTTCAAGTAACGGATTCCTTCGAACGTAAACACAAAGGGGAAGGCTCGTCTTGCCGTGCGGTTGGTCTGCCGCATCACTTCGGCATCGAAGCGGGCCGGGTCGATGCCCAGCAGGGTGTAGAAGCTGTCGCGTTCACAGACCGTGAGGCTGTGGGTGAGAAACACCGACCAGAGAAAGAAGCGGCTAAGCAGGCGACCGCGCAGGCCCTGGCGCAGCTCGGGCCAGCAGCGAATTAGCATGTTGAAAATATCGCCATGGCGATTTTCGTCCTGACACCAGGGCTCAAAAAAGTCAAAGAGGGGTGCAACGCTATTTTCCGGATGGGCCTTGAGATGGCGATCGATCAAGATGTAGCGCCAGTAGCCAATTTTTTCAGATAAAAAGACGCTGTACAACACCCAGCTGAGCGGGAACCAAGTCATCGGCCGCTTGCCACTGAGGCTGGGCAGGTCAAGTTCGATGCCTTCGGCCACCAGGGCCCGGTTGAGAAAGCCGGCATGGCGAGCCTCATCGCGGGCCATCAACTGGAACAGGCGGCCCAGTTCGGGCCGGCTGGCCTTGAACAGGCGACGGGAAAGCTCCTTGAACAGCAGGAACCCGGAAAACTCCGACACGCAGGAGCGCACCAGATAGCTCTCGTAGGCCTCCTTTTCCACCAACGAGAGAGCGCGCAGCCGATCGAGGGGGGCCTTGCGATCGAAGTGCTCGCGGTTGTAATCCGCCTCCATCTCGGCCAGCATCGCCTCAAATTCGGCCCGCTGGCCGGCCAGATCGGTGCTGGCGGCCTTGGCGATTTCGGTGGTGTAGAAGCGCGGCGTCAGCAGGTCTTCGCGCAGGTGGGGAGCGGGGCCGGAGGCGGCAAGGGCGGTGGTCGCAAGGGTGGTTGTCATGGCACAGGGAAGGACTGGGGGTTTAGGGGAATTCCGGGCGGCGCGCCAAGGGGCCCAGGCAAAACGGTGGTTCGGAGCCGGTCTGGGCGAGCTGGTCGGAGCCGATCCCAGCGATCAGGGCCGGTCGCAGGCCCGGGCTTCGGCGCGGAGATAGGCGATCGCATCGACCCCATGGCGGTGCTGGTGGAACCACTCCTGCAGGTCCATCAGCCAGGGCAGGCGGGCGCCCCGCAGGGTCTGGCCCACGGCCCAGCCGTCGGCGGCCAGGGTTAGCGCCTGGCGGTGGGAGCTGCGGTGGCCGCCACAGAAACTCTCCAACCGGCTCAGCCAGCGCTCCTCCAGCCGCAAATGCAGGCCGAGCTTGCGAAGCAGGCGCCCACAGTCCCGCCGATCGACGTCCAGCTGCTGGGGGCTGCGCCCTCGATCTGGCACGGCATGGCGCTCGATCAGGTCGGCGAGCAGGGCCTCCAGGCGGTCGTGCTGGCGCTCCAGCAGCTGGGATTGCTGGGCCCACTGCCGGGGGATGGTGGGGGAGGGGGAGTCCAGGACCAGGGCTGGCATCGCAGGAGGTGTCGAACTGATGAGACCATAGCATCATAACAGCATGATATCGCTATTCAATTGACTACTCTGACTGTGGTAGTGGTATCTTCTGAAGCTGGCAGGCCTGCGGTTGGGCGCCAGCCCCGGCCAAGGCCCCAGGCCCGCGCCCAGGGCCGGCAGCTCCCCCGCAGCCCCTCCCCCCACCGCCCCTCCATCGATGGAAGCCCTCGCTGAGTATCTGAAGGTTTTTTCCGAGTCGAACCGGCTGGCAGTGCTGGAAGCCCTGCGCGACGGCCCCCTCAACGTCAGTGCGGTGGTGGGCAAAACCGGCCTGAGCCAGGCCCTGGTCTCCAAACACCTCAAGCTTCTGACGATTGCGGGGGTGGTGCTCCGCCGCCCGGAAGGCAACCTTGTCTTCTATGACGTCAGTGACGCTCGGGTCTTCGACCTGCTCGATCGGGCCGACACCCTGCTGACGGCGACCATCCGCCAGCAGCTCGATGCCCTGGTGGCCGCCCTTTGATGGCATCGCTGCCCACCTCCCTCGAGGAGCTTCGGCAGGCCCTGGAGCGGGGAGAACGCTGTTTCCTGGGTTTGGTCCTTGATGACATCGACGCCATTGACCTGGATTTATCGGGCTGTGACCTGAGCGGCAGTTGTTTTCGCGAGGCTCGCTTTGGCCATGCCCACCTGGGTGGTGCCCGGATCGAAGCCTGCTCGTTTCAGCAGGCCCTGCTCTGGGGCGCCGACCTCTCCGACGTGCGCGCCGCCCGCTCCCTCTGGCATGGGGCTGACCTCTCGGGCTCACGCCTGCAGGGGGCCGACTTCCGTGAGGCCTGGTTACATCGCTGCTGTCTGCGGGGGGTGGTAGCAGCTGGCAGCTCCTGGCAGAACGCCCGCATGGTGGAAGCCGATTTCCGCTCGGGCCTCGACCAGCTCACCGACCTGGGCAAGGCCGATTTCCGCGGTGCCGACCTCAGCTTTGCCCTGTTCCAGGGGGCCCAGCTCGGCGGCGCCAACCTGCGGGACACCTGTCTCTACGGCGCCAACCTGGCCGCGGCCCAGCTGGAGGGGGCCGACCTGCGCGGCTGCGACCTGCGCGACTGCCGCCTCACTGGCGCCCACCTGGCCAGGGCCCAACTGGAGGGCAGCCTGTTGAGCGAGCAACAGCTGGCCGAGTTGCCGTTGGGATCGCCCTAGGCCTCCAGAAAAACCCTTCAAGAGATCCATCCAACACAACCGCTCGGCACCACCTCCGGCCCCACCAGCAGGCGACATAGGTTGAGGCATCCCGACCCCTCGCCGCCCCTGACCATGGCCTCCCCCTTTGACCTATTGGTGCTTGGCGCCGGCTCTGGTGGCCTCGCCGCCGCCAAACGGGCGGCCTTCTACGGCGCCAAGGTGGCCATCGTGGAGGGGGATCGGGTGGGGGGCACCTGCGTGATCCGCGGCTGCGTGCCCAAGAAACTGCTGGTCTACGGATCGGGCTTTCGCCACAGCCTCAGCGACGCCGCCAGCTACGGCTGGGACGTGGGGCCGGCCCGCTGTGATGCTTCGGTGCTGCTGGCCAACGTGGCCGCGGAAGTGGATCGACTCGACCAACTGCACCGGGACCTGCTCGCCAAGGCGGGGGTCACCCTGATCCGCGGCTGGGGACGGTTTGTCGGGGCCCATACGGTTGAGGTCACCAGCGGCGCCGCCGGGGCCGTCGAAGCAGAACTGGAGGGGGCCGAACCACATGGCAGCAGCCAGCAGCTGGTGGGCGAACGCATATTGATCGCCGTGGGCGGCCGGCCGAAGCGCCCCGCTATCCCCGGCGCCGAGCTGGGCTGGGTCAGCGATGACCTGTTTTTGCAACGGCAATTGCCCAGCACGGTAGTGATTGTGGGCGCCGGCTTCATCGCCTGTGAATTCGCCTGCATCCTTAATGGCCTGGGCGTGGCCGTGACCCAGCTGGTGCGCGGCGACCACCTGCTGCGCGGCTTCGACCGGGAACTCTCGGCCGCCGTGCAGGAGGCGATGCAGGCCGAGGGCATCGAGATTCGCTTTGCCCACAGTCCGGCGGCAATCAGCGGCGAACCAGGCGCTCTCACCTTGACCACCCAGAGCGGCGAACAGCTGGACTGCGGTGCCGTGATCCTGGCGACCGGCCGGCGTCCGTTCCTTGCGGGGCTGGATCTGGAGGCCGCCGGCGTGGCGATCGAAGGCCACCGCATCCCGGTGAACCCGGACCAGGTCACCAACGTGCCCCACATCTATGCGGTGGGCGATGTAACCGACCGGATCAATCTCACCCCCGTGGCCGTGGATGAGGGCCGGGCCTTTGCCGACACCGTGTATGGCAACAAGCCGCGGCGGGTGAACCACCAGCTCGTGGCCAGCGCCGTATTTAGCGACCCGGAACTGGCCAGCGTGGGCCTGTCGGAGGAAGAAGCGATCGAGCGCTACGGCGAGGAGGCGATCCGCATCCACCGGGCCCGCTTCCGGCCCTTGGCCCAGGCCCTGCCCAAGCGGGGCCCGCGGGTGCTGCTGAAGCTGGTGGTGGAGACGAGCAGCGACAAGGTGTTGGGTTGCCACATGGTGGGGGACCACGCCGCCGAAATCATCCAGATGGCGGCAATCGCCATCGGCATGGGCGCCACCAAGGCGGATTTTGATCGCACCATGGCCCTGCACCCCACCGTGGCCGAGGAGTTCGTGACGATGCCCGACTGAGTTCCGCCCCAGACCGGCTCCGCCCCTAGCGCTGGGGCCCCAACCGTCTAAATCTTCGAGGCAGAAGCAATCCTTTTCTGGCTGGGACCCTGGAGCGCAGAAACAAAACGGCGACAGGCTTGGGGGCAGCAGAGCGGGCCCAACGCTCCCTGAGCCCACCCCTGAACCGGGCCAGCGGCGGGCCCGAAGACCGCTTTGCCTTTCCCTGGCTGACCTGATCACGCTGCTGCTCGTCAGTTGTGTTGGTCGCCAGCCCAGCTCCAGCTCGAAGAGGGTCCAGCCCAGGGGTTCATCCGCCTTCCTTACCCTCAATCGCGGCCGAATCGGCGCCCACCCCAGCAGCAATGGGCACCTCGACGAAAGTCCACTCCACAGGGGTTAACAAGCAAGGAAGGGGTCGCTAGTGTCGTCGCTGATTAGGGACCGTTGCGCCCCAAGCGCCCCCTAGGGCCTGGCCTACAGGCCGTATTTAACGGCAGCCTTCTGTTTACAAATCACCTTGGCCTGATCCAGGCTGCTCTTTTTATTGAGCTGGCTGACCACACAACCGCAGGTCTCGTTGACCATGCCCGCAGGAGCGGTTTTGCCCGCCAAGGACAGTTCGCTGGCCATGGCCTGGGAGCAGGCCCCCAGGATGATCTGATCCTTCATGTTGGCTGGCTTGGCCTGGGGCTGGTCACCGGACTGGGTTGCCTGGGACTGGGGAGCCGCCAGGGCCATGGAACCGGAAAACAGGAGCACTACAAACAAACGGATTGGCATCCAAATTAAAAAGTAATGAACTCACTATCCCACGACCGACCGGTGGCGGCTAGCCCAGCCAACCGCCCCAGGCCTGATCTAGGTGGGGGTGACCAAACACCAAACCCAACCCGCCCGCCAGGAGCCGTGAATGGGGACCGGATTCGGCGCTGATTGATTGCTGCCTGGGACCAGCCCGGTTCAACCCAGCGGTTCCAAGGCCTCAAAGCGAAACTTCTGGCGGCCGGCTGGGGTCTCACCGAAGGCTTCACTCTCCACAACCCGCTCTGCCAACACCCAGGGACCGCCCTCCACCAGGGGCACAAAGGTGTCGGTGAAGCGGCTCAGGCCCCCCTTGCTGGCTCCGCTAGCCGGATCGCTGTATTGGCTGGTGTATTGGTGGCTGAGGTAGCCGTGGCCGGTGTCAGTGGTGCTTTCGGTGAAGATCGTCACCACCGTGCCGTGGATGTGGCGGTGCACCATCGTGACCACATCGCCCTTGATGCGATAACGATCTCCCGTATTTTTGCCGCCCACGATCACTTCCACACCAACCGGATCGGTGTCGCCGGCGGTGAAGGTGTTGTCGCCATGGGTTTGCTCAAAACCGCGGCGCACCCGGTGGATAGCCACCTCCCAGAGCTGGGAGGTCAAGGCCTTGTGGATGGCCTCGTCGCTGATTCCTTCCACTAGGGCCTTGAGGTCTGCGCCCACCTGGAAGCGTCCCTCCACCCGTTGGCCGTCCTGCTCCCAAACGCACTGGCCGCCGTAGCCCCCAAAGCCCGGCTCCCAGGTGTAGCGGTTTTCGTAGGCCGCACGAAAGGCGACCCTCAGGTCGCTGCCGGGGGCATGGTCGCCGGCAACAGTTGCAGGGGGAGTGGCGGCGACGGTCATCGGGAACGGGTTCGGGTGGCCAAACCTTAACGAGCTTCCGGCCTGGGGCTTAGGCCGGCGGCCGGGCCTGGGCGGCGTGCACGTCCTGGAGGGCGTAGATGGTGAGGCTCTGGCCCTGCAGGGCGGCGATTCCTTCGACGGCAGCCCGGGCCGCGGCCAGGGTGGTGACAGTGGGCACGGCGTAGTCGAGGGCGGCGCGGCGCAGGTAGCGGTCGTCGTGGGCGGCCTGGCGGCCCACCGGCGTGTTGATCACAAGCTGGATCTGGCCGGAGCGGATCGCATCTTCAATGTTGGGGCGCCCCTCATGCACCTTGAGGATCGACTGCACCGCCAGGCCTTCGCCGGCCAGGGCCGCAGCCGTACCACTGGTGGCGATCAGGGAAAAACCCAGCTCCACCAGGCGCCGGGCCACGGGCACCAAGGCAGTTTTATCGCGGTCGTGGGTGGAGAGGAACACCACCCCGCTGGTGGGCAGGGCCTCGCCAGCTGCTAGTTCAGCCTTGGCGTAAGCCATGCCAAAGCTGGCGGCGCTACCCATTACTTCACCGGTGGACCGCATTTCCGGCCCTAGGAGGGAGTCGGCGCCAGGAAAACGCTTAAACGGCAACACCGCTTCTTTGACCGCCTGCAGGGGCGGCACCGGCTCGCTGGTGACCCCCAACTCGGCCAGGGTGCGGCCGGCCATCAGCTGGCTAGCGATCTTGGCCAGGGGCACGCCGGTGGCTTTGGCCACAAAGGGCACGGTGCGCGAGGCGCGCGGGTTGGCCTCAATGATGAATACCTCGCCCTCGCGCACGGCGAACTGGAGATTAATCAGGCCATTCACCTTCAGGGCCAGGGCCAAGTCCTTGCTCCAGCGCCGGATCGTGGCCAGGGATTCGGGATCGAGGGACACGGCCGGCAGGGCGCAGGCCGAATCGCCGGAATGGATGCCGGCGGGCTCGATGTGTTCCATCAGGCCGCCAATCACCACCTGGCCGCTGTGGTCGCAGAGGGCATCCACATCCACCTCGATGGCATTTTCCAGGTACTGGTCGATCAGCACAGGGTGGTCGGGCTCCACCTGCACCGCCTCCAGCATGTAGCGGTTGAGTTCCTCCCCATCGAAGACCACCTCCATGGCGCGGCCGCCGAGCACGTAGCTGGGGCGCACCACCACCGGATAGCCGACCCGGTCGGCCACGGCCCGCGCCTCGGCCTGGCTGCGGGCCAGGCCATTGCGGGGCTGGCGGATCTCAAGGCGGCGCAAGATCGCCTCAAACTGTTCCCGGTCTTCAGCGCTGTCGATCGATTCGGGCGAGGTGCCCCACAGGCGCGTGCCGGTGGCCAGGCCCTCGGGGCTGGCCAGCCAGCGCTGCAGGGGCAGGGCCAGCTTCAGGGGCGTTTGGCCGCCGAATTGCACGATCACGCCCTCGGGCCGCTCGGCCTCGATCACGTTGAGCACGTCTTCGAGGGTGAGGGGCTCGAAGTAGAGCCGGTCACTGGTGTCGTAGTCGGTGGAGACCGTTTCCGGGTTGCTATTGAGCATCACCGTGGCAAAGCCTTCGGCCTGGAGGGCAAAGGAGGCGTGCACGCAGCAGTAGTCGAACTCGATGCCCTGGCCGATGCGGTTGGGGCCGCCCCCCAAGATCAGGACCTTGCGGCGGGTTTCCGGCTGCACCTCCGATTCGGCTGGCACCAGTTCCAATAGCCCTAGGCCAGTGAGGCGCTCGATGGGCCGTTCATAGCTGGCGTAGTGATATGGAGTGCTGGAGGCAAATTCGGCGGCGCAGGTGTCCACCGTTTTGAACACGGCATTCACCCCCAGGGCCTGACGATGGCGGCGCACGGAGAGTTCATCGCTGCCGGTGGCCCAGGCGATCTGGCGATCGGAAAAGCCCAGCTGCTTGAGCTCCAGCAGGACGTCTGCTCCCAGATCAGCCAGTTGGCGACCGCGCAGCCGCTGGGTCTCAACCTCCAGGATGTGGCGCAACTTGGCCAGGAACCAGGGGTCAATGGCGCTGAGGGCGTGGATGGCCGCGTCGCTGCGGCCGGCCAGCATCGCTTCGCGCACGGCAAAGATGCGATCCGGGGTGGGGATGCGCAGTTGGGCATCGAGGTCGCCCGGTTCAATCGCGCCATCGGGCCGGTCGCAACCCCAGCCGGCGTGGCCCGTTTCCAGGGAGCGCAGGGCCTTTTGGAAGGATTCCTCGAAGCAACGGCCAATCGCCATCGCCTCACCGACGGACTTCATCGAGGTGGTGAGCACCGCCGGACTACCGCGGAACTTCTCAAAGGCGAAGCGGGGAATCTTGGTAACGACGTAGTCGATCGTGGGCTCAAAACAGGCCGGCGTTTTGCCGGTGATGTCGTTGAGAATTTCATCAAGGGTGTAGCCCACGGCGAGACGGGCGGCGATCTTGGCGATCGGGAAACCGGTGGCTTTTGAGGCCAGGGCAGACGAGCGGCTCACCCGTGGATTCATCTCGATCACCACCACATCGCCATTGGCGGGGTTGATCGCAAACTGGATATTGCTGCCGCCCGTTTCCACACCGATCTCGCGGATGATTGCGATCGATTGGTCGCGAAGGCGCTGGTATTCGCGATCCGTGAGGGTTTGGGCTGGGGCCACGGTGATCGAATCTCCGGTGTGCACCCCCATGGGATCGAGGTTCTCGATGCTGCACACAATCACGACATTGTCCGCCAGATCGCGCATCACCTCCAGCTCAAATTCCTTCCAACCGAGCAGGGATTGCTCGATCAGAATCTGGGACATCGGGCTGGCTTCGAGGCCGCTTTTGCAGATCGCCCGGAATTCCTCAGGGTTGTAGGCGATGCCGCCGCCGGAGCCACCCATGGTGAAGGCGGGGCGAATGATGCGCGGGTAGCTGCCAATCAATTCGCCCACGGTTTCGGCCTCGGCCAGGCTGGTGGCGATGCCGGAAGGGCAAACCGCCACACCGATCCGCTCCATCGCTTGTTTAAACAGAAGGCGATCTTCCGCCTTCTGGATCGCCCCTAAATTGGCGCCAATCAGTTCAACGCCGTAGCGCTCCAGGGTGCCGTTTTCGGCCAGGGTTACGGCCAGGTTGAGGGCGGTCTGGCCGCCCATGGTGGGCAGCAGGGCATCGGGCCGCTCCAGCTCAATCACCCGGGTCACCACCTCGGGGGTGAGGGGCTCGATGTAGGTGCGATCGGCCATGTCCGGGTCGGTCATGATCGAAGCAGGGTTGGAATTCACCAACACCACTTCAAAGCCCTCGGCCCTCAGGGCCTTGCAGGCCTGGGTCCCGGAATAGTCAAATTCACAGGCCTGGCCGATCACGATCGGACCCGACCCCAGCAGCAGGATGCGACGCAAATCCGTGCGACGGGGCATGGGCGGAGGGGTGGGCAGCCAAACATGGCCAGCCTCTCATGGCAAGCGGCGTCGGTTACCACTGTCGCTACGCTGAAACAACGATCCTTGTTCCACGACCTCCATGAGCGAACTCCAGCGCCTGAAGGGGCTGCTGCCCCCAGAGATGCAGAGCTGGGTGTTCGTTGAAGCCGCCGCCGCCGCCGATCCCGCCTTGATCACGCTCGAGGAGATCGGTCGCGATGAGGTGGAGATCCAGCTGGATCTCCAGGCTTGGGACCAACTGGCCCTGGACCACCGCAACCTGCTCTTCTGGCATGAGGTGGGCCGCATCCAAAACGATGCGATCCCCCGCGATGGCTGGGAGATGGCTGCCCTGGCGATCGGCCTGGGCGGCGCCATCGGTGAGCTGTGGGTGCAGGACGGCCTGTTGCTTTTGATGGCCCTGGGCCTCTCCGGCTTTGCCGGCTACCGGCTCTATCTCAAGAACAACTCGGAAAAACGGCTCCAGGACGCGATCACCGCCGACGAACGGGCGATTGATCTGGCCTGCCGCTTCGGCTACAGCCTGCCCAATGCCTACAAGAGCCTGGGCGGCGCCCTCAAGGAGCTCGTGGACCAGACCCGCAAGAAGCGCAAACGGGCCTTCTACGAAGACCGGCTTGAGGCTCTGCGCAAGAGTGCCGGCAAGGCCCGGGCCGAAATGGCCCAACAGCAAGGCTCCCGCGAATCGGTCACCAGTGAGAACGTCTATGGATAGTCATGCCCTGGCCCTGCTGGCCGCCGATGCCTGCGACGACCGTAAGGCCGTTGACATCCTTTTGATCCGGGTTGATGAGGTGTCGTCGCTGGCCGATTGGTTTGTCATTGCCACGGGCCTTTCGGACGTGCAGGTGCGGGCCATCGCCCGCTCGGTCGAAGACCGGCTGGAACTCGAAGCTGGCCGCATGCCCCTGCGCAAGGAGGGCCAGAGCGAAGGCCGCTGGGTGCTGCTCGACTACGGCGAGGTGATCGTGCATGCCCTCACCCCGGCCGAACGCAGTTACTACGACCTCGAGGCCTTCTGGGGCCACGGCGAGACTGTGCCATTCCTAAGCTCCGAACAATCAGCCTTAGGCGTCGGCCCCGCCCTGGCCGGCTGAGCTCCCGTCACGTCCTGCGGCCCCATGTCCGAGTCCCCGGTCAGTGAGCAGCCCTGCCCGGTGCCGGAGGCCCAGCAGCCCCTGAGTCTCTACCGGGAGTTAGTGGAGTCGTGGTTTTTCCGTTGGCCCTGCCAAGGGGAGGCGTCCCTGGGCCGCTTCTTGCTGGTCAGCTGGCTGGTGGTGTTGCCGATCAGCCTGCTGGTGGCCAGTGGCAGCGTGCCGCTGCGCCACGACCTGCCCCGGTTGGCGGTGGCGGCGGCCGTAGCGACCCTGGTGGTGCCGTTGCTCCTGCTGGTGCGCCAATGGCTGGGTTGGACCACCGTGTTGCAGCGGCTCCTGGCCGAACGGGTCGAATACGAGGAATCGGGCTGGTACGACGGCCAGGTCTGGGAGAAGCCCCTGGCCTGGCGGGAACAGGATTGGCTGGTGGCCAGCCACCAGGTGCGGCCGATCCTGGGGCGGCTGCAGCGGGCCCTGGCCTTCGCCGCCCTGCTGCTGTTGGGGGGGGCCAGCCTCTGTCAGGCTTTGTAAGCGCGGCCCATCGCCGCCCGCCGGATCTCCGCCCGCAATGAGTTTCTCCAGCAGCTTTTCCACCAGCCAGCGCCCCGGCGTGCCGCCGTTGGAGGTGCGCCTGCTGCGGGGCGGCAGCCTCGAATCGATGCACCGGGTCCATGCCGTGGTCTGCGACCAGCGGGGTCGGGTGTTGATGCGGGCGGGCGATCCCCAGCGGCTCAGCTTTGTGCGCTCAGCCCTGAAGCCCTTCCAGGCCCAGGTCTTTGTAGCCTCCGGCGCCGCCGACCAGGCCGGCAACGATGACCGCGGCCTGGCGATTGCCTGTGCCTCCCACGCTGGCACCCCCGGCCACGCCCGCGAAGCCTTCAAGCTGCTGTGGAACGCCGACCTGGAGACGGAGCAGCTGCAGTGCCCGATTCCCAAGGGCGGCACCAGTCCCCTAGAGCACAACTGTTCCGGAAAGCACGCTGCCTTCCTGGCCAGTTGCCGCCGCATGCACTGGCCCCTGGAGAGCTACCTGCAGCCGGACCATCCCCTGCAGCAACAGGTGCTCAAACAGGTGGGCGATCTGCTCGGCATGCCTGGCGCCGAACTGGTGACGGCCCGCGATGACTGCGGCGCGCCGACCCTGCAACTGCAGCTGGCCCAGATGGCCCTGCTCTTTGCCCACCTAGGGGCTTCCGAGCAGGCCGACCTGGAGCGGCTCAGCCGGGCGATGCTGGCCCATCCGGAGCTGGTGGCGGGCCCAGGCCGCTTTGACACCGAGGTGATGCTGCGCGGCCACGGCCAGGTGCTCAGCAAGGGCGGCGCCGAAGGGATCCAATGCCTCAGCCGGGTGGGCGAAGGCCTGGGCCTGGCGATCAAGGTGGAGGACGGGGCCAGCCGGGCCAAGCAGGCCGTGGCCCTGCACCTGCTCCAGCAGCTGGAGTGGCTCACCCCCCTCACCATTGAAGAGCTCTCCCAGCAGTATCTGGTGCCCAGCGAGGGGGTGAGTCTCAAGGTGTGCGGTGAACTGCGCTTTGATGCCACCAACTCCTAACGCCCCAACCGCCACTAGCCGCCGAGGCGGGCCTGGCGGCGGCGATGGCGGAGGGAATCGGCCAGGGCCAGCACCAGGAACAGGATCCCAACCAGGCCGCTGAGCCATTCGGGCATCTCGACGTGCAGGGGCGTGAGCACCACCTTGACCAGCATCAGCAGGCCTAGGGCGCCGATGGCGTAATGGGCGCCGTGTTCGAGATAGATCAGTTCATCGAGGGCCCGCTCGCGCACCAGCATCAGGGTGATCGAGCGGATGAATAGGGCGCCCAGGCCCAGGCCCGTGAGAATCAGGGGCAACTCACTGGTGATCGCAAAGGCGCCCACGGTGCCATCGAGGCTGAAGGAGGCATCGAGCAACTCCAGGTAGATGAGGCTGGCGATGCCGCCGCCGGCGGCGGCCCGGCCCAGGGCCTCCTCCTCGCTGCCGAAGGCCTCGGCCAGGGAGGTGCAAACAATCTGCAGCACCAGGCCAATCACCCCGGCGATCAGCAGCTCGCCCCGGTTGGCCGGTGGGATCCAAATCTGCAACAGCAGCAGCACCACCAGGGCCAGGGCCACCTCCAGGGATTCGATCCGGCCGGCGCGGCTGAGCCTCGACTCGATCGCCCGCATCCAATGGAGGCTTTTGGCTTCGTTGAAGAAATAGCGCAGGCACACCATCAACAGGAACATGCCGCCGAAGGCCAGGATGCGCGGTTCGGCCAGCTTGAGCAATTCGTGGTACTCGTTTGCATGGTTGAGGGCGGTATCGAAGGCCGTGGCCAGGCTGACGCCGCCGGCCAGGCTGACCAGCAGCAAGGGGCCGAGGAAGCGCACGCCGAAGACCGGGATCACCAGGCCCCAGGTGAGAAAAAACTTTTGTTGGCCAGGGGTCAGCCGATCGAGCACGCGGGCATTGACCACGGCGTTGTCAAAGGAGAGGCTGATCTCCAGGGCCAGCAACACGCTAGTAATCCAAACGGCCTGCCAGCCCCGCACGACGGCTACCACCGTGAGACCGATCAGGCAGAGACCGATCGGAAACTTGAGATATCGGAGGTATTGCCCCATGCCGAACCGCCTAAAAGCCTAAAGTTCCATCCATCTTGCAGCGCTGATGGTCTGGGGGAAAGTCATCAACACCACCGGCCATTGCGGGAGGGGCAGCCGATGGCGTAAGTTAGTTGAGGCGCCGCGGGGTAGAGCAGTCTGGTAGCTCGTCGGGCTCATAACCCGAAGGTCAGGAGTTCAAATCTCCTCCCCGCCACCAACTTCCAAAGCCCCGGCCTTCGATGAAGTGCCGGGGCTTTTGTTTGGTATCCGGTTTGGTAACCCCTCGGGGACCCTGGTTAGGCAATCGGGCTGAAAGGGCCCCCTGGGCTCGCCAGCTCCCCGCCCGCCAGTTACCTAGGCCGGCCGTTGCCGCCACCAGGCAGCAAAGTCCCGGCCCGCCAGGTCCGGGGCAGCCAGGTCAAGGTTTGGCTGGTCCGGCCAGAGTGATACGGCCCAGGACCGGGGATCCAAGCCAACCCCTTCCCCCTTCCAGCCCAGCCCCACCTGCCATGACAGCCAGCGCCACCGGTGCCCGTGCCAGCGGTCCTGACGCCTGGGGAGCTGGCGGCCCGGCTGCGGACGCCATCGTGGTGGGATCGGGTGCCACCGGCGGGGTAGCGGCCCTGGCCCTGGCCCTAGCGGGCCTGCGGGTGCTGGTGCTGGAGGCGGGCCCAGAGTTGGCAGCCCGCCGCGCCTTTGGCAGCGAGCCGCTTAACAGCCTCAAGCGCCTAAGCCGGATGGCCAGCGGCCGCCAGAGGCGGGCCATCCACCACCCCGGCTACTGGAAGACCAACCCGGAGTTGTTTGTCGATGAGCTGCGTAACCCCTACACGACCCCGCCCGGGCGCCCCTTCCTCTGGACCCGGGGCCGCCAGGTGGGCGGCAAGAGCCTCACCTGGGGCGGCATCACCCTGCGGCTCTCCGATTTCGAATTCCAGGCGGCCGAGCGGGACGGCCATGGCCCCAGCTGGCCGATCGGCCACGCCGACCTGGCTCCCTACTACGAACGGCTGGAACGGCGTCTGGCGGTCCACGGCCAGGCCGATGGCCTGGCCCAGTTGCCCGATGGGATCTACCAACAGCCCCTGCCCTTCACCCCCGCCGAAGCCCACCTGCAGGCCTCTGTGCGCCGCGAACTCGACCTGCCCCTGATCCATTCGCGCGGCTTTGCCCTGCGGCAGCCGAGCCCGGGCCCGGACGCCGATCCCTGGCCCCGCTCCAGCTCCCAGGGGGGCTGCCTCAAGGAGGCCCTGGCCACGGGCCGGGTGAGCCTGCGCAGTGGGGCGGTGGTGAGCCATGTGGAGCTGGAGCCCCGCAGTGGCCGAGCCCAGGGTGTGGTGTTCATCGATGCCGAGAGCGGCCTCACCGAGCGGGCCAGCGCCGCCCTGGTGGTGCTCTGCGCCTCCACAATCGAGAGCCTTCGGATCCTGCTGCACTCGGGCTCCGACCACCAGGAGCACGGCCTGGAGGACCCCTCCGGCCTACTTGGCCACGGCCTGATGGACCACATCTCCACCAGCAGCTTTTTCGCCCTGCCGGATCAACCGGCCGCCGGGGCGACGGAACTGTCGGGAGCTGGCAGTGTGTTTATCCCCAACACGGTGAACCTGGGCGCCAGCCCCGACCAGGACTTCCTGCGGGGCTACGGCCTCTGGGGGGCGATCCAACGCTTTGATCCGCCGGCGCCGTTGAAGCGCCGGCCCAGGGAGGCGGTGGGCTTCCTGATCGGCCATGGCGAAGTGCTCAGCCAGCACCACAACCGGGTGAGCCTCAACTTGGAGCAGCGTGATGCCTGGGGCCTGCCCGTGGCCCACATCGACTGCCACTGGGGCGAGAACGAAACCAAGATGGTGGCCCACATGCAGGCGCGCATGCAGGCGGCCGTGGCCTGCGCCGGCGGCCAGATCGCCCCCCTCGAAGACTTGTTTGTGTTTCCCCTGCTGGAACCTTTGGTGAAGGGCAGCCTGGCCCTGGCCCCCGGGGCGCCGCCGCCGGGCTATTACATCCATGAATTGGGCGGGGCGCCGATGGCGGCAACCGACAGCGCCGGGGTGCTCAACCGCTGGAACCAGCTCTGGCGCAGCCCCAACCTGCTGGTCACTGATGGGGCCTGCTGGCCCAGTTCCGGCTGGCAAAGCCCCACCCTCACCGAGATGGCGATCACCTGGCGCGCCTGCGAGCGGGCCGCTGAGCAACTGCGGCGCAGCGAGCTCTAATGCCAGCCAGCCGCCTGTCTGGGAGCCGGCACCGACTTGGCTTCTGGTAACAACCCGAACGGTTGGGTCGAAAGCGGCGGGGGACACTTCAGGGGCGACCTCCAAACGGGTCGGGTAGGGAGAACCAAGGCGGGAGCTGACACTCCCCCTTTTTTTTGGCCCTAAGCAACTGTTTTGGTGCCAAGCCGGTGGGCTGACCCGCCGCCCAGGGAGGAGCCGCCAGGGCCCCTAGGCAGCCTCGTCGCGAAACAGGCCATTGAGATAGTGCTCGCTGACGCAGCCACCGGCCCAACCATGCTGGAACAGGAACCCCGCCAAGGCGGAGGTGACCAGGCTGTATTGGTCCCAGTCGGGCCGGGCCTGGATAAAGGCCCGCATGCCATCGAAGAGGGCCTCGGGAATTTCCGCCTCGAGGCTGATGTGCTGGGCTGGGCAGGCCGCCAAGGCCAGGGGATCGGCGGCTGGCAGCGAAGCGCTGTTGTCTTGGCGCAGGCCCGCTTGCTCGCTCGAGATGGGGGATGGATGGGCCTGGCCAAAGCAGCGGTTGAGATGGCGAATCGACTCCCGGGGGCCCAGCGCCCCTGCATCAGCCTCAGCGCCACTGCTTCCGCCCTCCGCGCCTGCTGCCAATGGTTCACTGCTGCAATGGGGTTAGCAAGCCACAGGAGCCAGGCCCCTGTCAAACGGCCCTGACCTAGCCGAAGCCATGGTGCTTCAGCCTGAGACCGGTTGCAGAAACAGGGTGGGACCGGGAGGCCCCAGCGGAGCGGGCCAGCCAAGCGGCCCAGGGGCAAGACTGTCAAGCTCCGATCAGACGACCCAACCCAATCCCCAAAGGCCCTGCACGGGCGGGGGGTCTGGGCGGCGGAACTGTGGGAAAACCCCGTTAAACCTGGGGAAAAACCCCGGTTCCTGGGGAAATCCCCCGCTGATCAGCAGATCTAATCCCTGGGCCAGCCACTTTGTAGCAAGCGGTACGGAGGCACCGGACATGGCCCAAAAAATCAAGGGATTGGCCTGGAGCACCTGCCAAGGGCCGCGGCTAGGTCCCATGGGTCCCTGTGTGCAGCTGACAACTGAGACGGCCTGGGACTGGCCTCAGCCTGGAACCAGCCCATCGCCGTCCTGGGGGGCTGGCGGCTCCGCCGCTGCGGTGCCAGACCCGGCGGCGGGCTGGTTGCGGAGACGCTGGACCTGGTTGCTTGCGGTCAGGGTGCGGGGCCCGAGCGGGTGGTCCGCCTGGGGGTAGGGGGCATGGCCATGGCCATGGCTGTGGTCATGGCTGTGGTCATGGCCACTGCCGTGGTGGTGGTCGTGGTTGTGGCTGGGATCGTGGTCGCCGTGGTGGTGGTGGTCATGGTTAGGGGCGGTGCTGGCAGGGGAGGCCAGGGGGATGCCGTCCGGCTGGCAGGCGCCCGTGCACTCCAACTCGCAGAGGGTGCAGGCTTCACTGAGGCCCTCCACATGGTGGTGGTGGCTGCGCTGGGGCGCGCCCACCTCCAGCTCAAAACCGAGCACCTGGGCCCGGTACTTGCAGAGGGAGCAGTTCATCTGGGTGTCGCCGCGCAGCACTTCGTCGACCCGTTCCCGGAAGGTCTCCACCACCAGGGGG
>CAMCMT010000048.1 GCA_945875915.1 Synechococcus sp. UW140
AATCCACCAGTAGGCGTAGGTGGAAAACTTATAGCCCCGGGTGGGATCAAATTTCTCCACACCCCGCACCAGCCCAATCGTGCCCTCCTGGATTAAATCCAGCAGTTCCATATTGCGCTTGGTGTATTTCTTCGCCACGCTCACCACCAACCGCAGGTTCGCTGCCACCATCCGCTCCTTTGCCCGCCGGCCGCCGCTCAGCCGTTTCTTCAAGACAGCGGGGCTTAGACCTGCCGCCGCTGCCAGCTCCACCTCGCTCGGCTTGATGCCGCCTGCGCGCATGGTCAGCTCCAGCTCGATCTCCTCGATCGCCATCAGCTCCTGCACCTGCCGGCCCAAGGTGATCTCCTGCTCATGGCTCAGCAATGGCACCCGACCGATGTCCCGCAGGTAGGACCGCACCAGATCGCTGCCTGCCGCCATCGAGGCGGAATCGGAATTGGAAACGGGCAGGGAGAGCATGGCGCCGGGGAATTACGAAACCTTTTTGTTTCGCAAAGGTATCACCTTTTTTAAGGTTTCCCCCCGGCGCTTTCCCGGCGCTTGAGGTGGGATTACCGGACAGCCGGACGGGGGCACTCGCGCCGTTCGCTCGAACCCCTCAGTCGAGCCAAGGCGGGCGAACGGCGCCCAGCCAGAATGGGCTGAAGCGCCTTCATCACCGGCCCCATGTCCCTTAGCGCCGAGACCGGCCCCTTGCAGGCCCCCGCGCCGGCGCGGCTGCTGCTGGTCGAAGACGACGAAACGATCCGGGAGACGGTGGCCGAGGCCTTAGGCCAGGAGGGTTTTGCGGTAGAAGCCTGTGGCGATGGTCTCCAGGCCATGGCCCTACTCAACGGCAGCGGCCCAGGCTCGAACGAGATCGACGGTGCCAGGTTCGATCTGTTGGTGCTCGATGTGATGCTGCCGGGGCTGGGCGGTCTCGACCTATGCCGCCAGCTGCGCCAACGCCAGAACGGGATCGCCATCCTGGTGGTGAGCGCCAGGGACACGGAAACCGACCGGGTGCTGGGGCTCGAAGTGGGCGCCGACGATTACCTGGTCAAACCCTTTGGCATGCGCGAGCTGGTGGCCCGCTGCCGCTCCCTGCTGCGCCGCAGCCGCCAGCAGGGCGAGGCCCAGGGCGGGGCCACCGATGACGGCGCCAGCGTGCTTCAGGCCGGGGATCTGCGCCTGTTTCCAGAAGAATGCCGGGTCACCCGGGCCGGCCAGGAGGTCAACCTGTCCCCCAAGGAATACCGGCTGCTGGAGATGTTCATGCAGAACCCCAAGCGGGTCTGGAGCCGGGACAAGTTGCTCGAGCGGATCTGGGGGATCGACTTCATGGGCGACAGCAAAACCGTGGATGTACACATCCGTTGGTTGCGCGAAAAAATCGAGACCGATCCCTCCGCCCCCAAGTTGATCCTCACGGTGCGAGGCTTCGGCTACCGCTTTGGCTGAGTTTCTAGGCCCATGGCCCTACTGCTGGCCCTTCTCATCGGCCTGGCCCTGGGCTACGTCCTGGCCCGGGAACCCAACGGCCGCCCCGTAACGAAACCGCCCCGCCGCAGCCTGCCCAGCCGCCAGCGGGTCAAGCCCCACCAGCTGCAGGCCTGGATCGAGGCGGCTCCGGTGGGCTGGCTCAGCCTCGATGCCGAGCTGCGCATCCATGACATCAACCCCCGGGCCGAAAAGTTGTTGAAGCTGCCCCCAACCCAGCTCACCCGCGGTCGCCTGCTCAGCGAAGCGGTGGCCGTGGCTGAACTGGCGGCGATCGCCCGGCTGGCCCAGGCCCAGGAGCGGCCCCAACGGGTGGAATGGCAGATCGATAGCGATGCCCTCGAGGCCTATGCCCTACCGGGCGAAGAGGGCTGGGTGGCCCTGTTGCTGCAGAGCCGGCGCTCGCTCGAAGCCCAGCTGGAACAGCAGGAGCGTTGGGTCAGTGACGTGGCCCACGAATTGAAAACGCCGCTCACGGCCCTGCTGCTGGTGGGCGAGAGCCTGGCCAGCCAGGTGGAGGACCGCCACGGCCTGCTGGTGCAGCGGCTGCAACGGGAGTTGCAACGGCTCCAGGAGCTCGTCAGCGACCTGCTGGAACTCTCGCGACTGGAGAATCTGTTGCCCCGCGAAGAAGGCCGCTACGACCAGGTGGAACTGCGGGAACTGGTGGAGGCCGCCTGGGCCAGCCTGCGGCCCATAGCTGAGCAACGCCAGATCGACCTAGCCCTGGCCGGCCCCTCCCCCTGCCCGGCCAGGGGCGATGGGCCCAGGCTGCACCGGGCCCTGCTCAACCTGCTCGATAACGCCCTGCGCTACAGCCCCGAGGGCTCCGCCATTGAGGTGGGCCTGCGCAGCAGCGGCGATTGGTGGTTGATCGATGTGCGCGACCATGGCGTGGGCCTCAGCGACGAGGACCGCAGCCATATGTTTGAGCGCTTTTACCGGGGCGATCCCTCGCGGGTGCGCAGCCAGAGGGCTGGCAGTGGCCTTGGCTTAGCGATCGTGCAGCAGATCGCCGTGACCCACGGCGGCCGCATCCAGGGCCGCAACCATCCCCAGGGCGGCACCGTGATGGAACTGGTCTTGCCCAAGGGAGACTGATTGGCAAGCTGATGGCAGAAGAACGGCTACAGAAGGTGCTAGCGGCGGCGGGCCTGGGCTCCCGGCGCCAGGTGGAGGCCTGGCTGCGGGACGGCCGGATCCAGGTCAATGGCCAGGTGGCCCAGCTGGGCGAGCGGGCCGATCCCCTGCGGGACCAGATCAGCCTGGACGGCCAGCCGATCGCGGCCGCCTGCGCGCCACTGCTGATCCTGCTCAACAAACCGGCCGGGGTGGTGTGCAGCTGCAGCGACCCCGAGGGGCGTGCCACCGTCTTGGACCTGCTGCCAGATGAGCTCGCCCAGGGCCAGGGGCTCCACCCCGTCGGCCGGCTTGACCAGGAAAGCCGCGGTGCCCTGCTGCTCACCAACCAGGGCGCCCTGACCCTGCGCCTCACCCATCCCCGCTTTGGCCACCGCAAGACCTACCGGGTGCGGGTGGCAGGCGAGCCGGAGGACCGGATGCTGGAGCAGTGGCGGCGGGGCCTGCCCCTCGACGGCGAGCCCTCGGCGCCGGTGCAGCTGCGCCGGCTCCAGCAGGGGCCCTGGGCGGGTCGGCCCTCGACCCTGCTAGAGCTGGTGATGCGCGAGGGCCGCAACCGCCAGATCCGCCGCACCGCCGTGGCCCTCGGCCATCCGGTGCTGGACCTGGAGCGGGTTTCCATTGGTCCGATCCGGCTCGGGCCCCTGCCGGAGGGCCGCTGGCGCCGGGTGGACTCCCAGGAATGGGGCCGCCAGGACCCCCTGGCGGACGCGGATCGGACCCCTTAGCCCTGGCCCTGGGACTCAGCGGCTCCCGCTCAGCGGCTGCCGCGGCCGTATTGGCGAGCCATCTGGCCCAGGCCCAACAGGGGACCCTGCAACGCAGCGATGGGGTCCTGCAGGCGCCATTGCCAGTTGCCCTCGGTCGTGCCCGGGGTGTTGAACCGGGCGGCGTCATCGAGGTGGAGCAGGTCTTGGAGGGGCACCACCGCCAGATCCGCGGGCGACTCCAGGGCCAGGCGCAGCAGTTGCCAACCGGGGGCATGGACCTCCTCGCCCAGGCAGGCTTCGACCCGGCGCCGTTCCTCCTCCTCGAGGCTGGCCCACCAGCCGATGCAGGTGGCGTTGTCGTGGGTGCCGGTGTACACCACCCAGTTCGTGCCCTTGTAGTTGGCTGGCAGGTAGGCGTTGTCAGGATCGCCATCGAAGGCGAACTGCAGGATCTTCATCCCCGGCAGCTGGAAGTCATCGCGCAGGGCTTCGACGCCGGGGGTGATCACGCCCAGGTCTTCGGCCACCAGGGGCAGCACCTGAGCGGCACCGACCTTGCGGACCCGCCGCCGCAGCCCCTGGAGCAGGGCCCGCCCCGGCGAGGGCCGCCAGGTGCCGTGTTCCGCCGTGGAATCACCCCCGGGCACACACCAGCTGGCATCAAGGGCGCGGAAGTGGTCAAGGCGCAGGCAATCCAACAATTCCAGCTGGCGCTCCAGCCGCTGCAGCCACCAGGAAAAGCCGCTGATCCGGTGCCAAAACCAGCTGTAAACAGGCGTGCCCCAGAGCTGGCCGGTTTTGGAGAAATAATCGGGCGGCACGCCGCTCTGGGAGCGCAGGGAGCCGCGCGAGCCCAGCGAAAACAGGCGGCGATGGCTCCAAACATCGGCGCTGTCGTGGGCCACATAGAAGGGCAGATCGCCCAGGATCTCCACCCCCAGGCTGCGGGCTAACGCCAACAGCCGCAGCCACTGGACCTGCAACTGCCATTGCACCAGGGCCTCCTGCAACAGGGCATCGCCCTGGTCGCGCTCGAACTCGGCCAGGGCCCGGGCCTGGCGGCGGGCCAGGGGGTCTGGCCATTCCCACCAAGGTTTTTGGCCCTGAAGCCGACGCAACACCATGAAGCGGCAATGGTCCTTGAGCCAGAACTGCTCCTTGAGGGACCAGGCCCCAAAGGCGCGGCGTTGGAACTCGGGTTGCTCCGGCCAGCGCTCGAGCAGCAGACGCGCCAAGACCTCGGAGCGCTCGGCCGCCGCCGCCAGGTCGAGGCCGGCGCTGGCGCCCGCAGGCAGATCCTCGAGGTCGACCTGCTCCAGCAGGCCATCCTCCACCAGCCGCTGGCCATCGAGCAGCCAGGGGTTGAGGGCAAAGCCGCTGGGGGAGCTATAGGGGGAGCCGCCAGCATCGGTGGGGGCCAGGGGCAGCAGCTGCCACACCCCCACACCCTCGGCGGCGAGCAGCTGGATCCAGGCTGCAGCGGCCTCACCGAAACTGCCGCAGGCCGGGGTACCGGGCAGGGCCGTGGGGTGCAACAGCACTCCGCAGCGGCGGCCTGGGGTTAGGGAAGGAATCACAGGGTCGGCAGGCGATAGCGGCTGATGATCGTTTTGGCGAAGGAGGGGATGTGCTGCTCCGCCTTTTCAGGGTGGTTCCGCCGCAGCCAAATGGCATTACGGGTGAAGTGGGAATCGATCGAAAAGCGGCCGTATTCGAGGCCCTTGGGCCCGACGCGCTGGACGATGAAGCCCACCAGCTCGGCCAGCCAGCGGGGCAATTTCACGGCCTTGTCGTAGGCGCCGATGCCCTGCTGCACGGCGGCGCGGCGATCGCCCTTGCTCTCCACCGGAGCCACATCGAGTTCGGCCTCCACCAGATCGAGCAGCTCCTGGCCGCGGGGGTTGCGCACGGTGAGCCACTGGCGGCCGAAGCTGGCGCCCATGTAGCCCACCACCAGGTCGGCGCCGCCATTGACGTAGTCGAAACAGCTCAGGCAGCTCGGCGCAAACACATCCTTGAGGGCGGGGGTGTCGAGGCCGAAGAAGGGCACGGTCTCGCTGTGGCCGTCGCTGTGGCGGAAGTGGATGCGGAAATCCTGCATGAACTCGTAGTGCACCACCGTGGCCGGCGAAGCGCTGGCGCTCTCCAGGAAGGTCTGCAGGCCGGCGCGGCTGACGTTGTCGACGCAGGGCAGGCCCAGCACGTAGAGCTGGTCGAGGGGCAGGCTGGCCTGGACGGCGCGTAGGGCCTGGACCTGGCAGCCGACACCAATGGCCAGCAGGCGGCGGATGCCACTGCCGGGTAGCTGTTCGAGCACCTCCAAATTGGGCGAGAGGGTGGGCTTGTTGACCCGGGCCGCCAACACCTCGGCCGGGGTGCGGGCCAGCACGGGCATGGGCGTGAAGCGATCGTCCGGGCTTTGCTGCACGCAGAGCACCGCATCCACCAGGCCCGTTTCCAGGGCGCGCACGCCGATGCGGCTGACGATGCCGGTCCACTGGGCGCCCTCGATCGGCTGCTGCAGCCGGGCGCTGAGCATGCGCTGGCTGACGCCGAAATAGAGCTCGTCCTCGTTGGCCTCGTCGCGGGCGCGGCCGTGGGCGGCCGTTTCCATCGCCACGAAGCGCTGGTTCAAAAAGGCGCAGGCCTGGCGCACGTAGGCCACCCAGCGGCTGTCGCAGAGGCCGCAGTCGCTGCAGAGGTCCTTGGCGGGCTTGGCACTGCCTCTAGCCAGGGGGCGGGCCCGCTCGTGGGGCGCCAACGGGGCCGGCTCTGGCGTGCTGAAAACAGCGGTCACAGGCAGGCTCCAGCTGGTAAAACATCCAGAAGTCCACCCTATTGGCCCATGACGCCACCAGACGGGAGGCACTGCCGCAGCAGGGCCTCTGGGCTAACCGATTTAGGTGGGCCAAAGTAGCCCCACTCCCAGCGCAGCACCGCCATGGTCCCCCCAGGGGAATCCCCCAACCGAGCGGGCCGCCCCCGCCGGAACCGTCCCGAACCAGCTCCGGCCCAGGGCTGGCGGCTGCGGCTGCGGGCAGCCCGGCGGCTGGGCCTGGCGGCCGCGGGGATAACAACCAGCGTCAGCCTGCTGGGCCTGGTTTGGCCCCAGGGAGATCGGGCCAACCAGGCCGAGGGGGAATCGGGCCAGGACCTGAAGGCCGAGCTGCCCAGCCGGCCGATCAGCGTGCTGGTGATCGGCTCCGATGCCGACCGGCTCGGGGCCACCAGCAACGGCGCCGCCCCCGCCGGTGCGGCCAATAGCGATGGCTTAATGCTTGTGCGACTGGCGCCGAAGCAGCCCCTTGATGTGCTGGTGTTGCCGATCGAGGCGGCCATCAAGCTGCCGGGTGAAACCCAGCCGGTGGCCCTGGGCAGCCTCTACCGCCGCGGCGGCGCGGCCCTGGTGGCCACGGTGACGGCAGAACTCATGGGCCTGCCCAAGGGCCAGCCCGACCGCTACCTGGTGGTGCCGCGCCTGGCCCTGCGCCAACTGGTGGACGGCCTCGGCCAGGTGGAGATCGCCCCGGAGCGGGCCATGCTTTACGGCGACAAGAGCCAAAAGCTGCAGATCGACCTGCAGCCCGGCTTGCAGCTGCTCGATGGAGCCGAACTGGAACAACTCCTGCGCTTCCGCGAGGCCGATGGCAGTGAGGAGGGCCGGCGCCAACGGCTGAAGGCCAGCTTGCCGGCCCTGCTGCTGCAGATGGGCCAGCCCCGGCAGCTGCCGCAACTGCCCGACCTGCTGCGCTCCCTGAAGGACAAGGTGGAGACCAACCTGAGCCCCAACGAGGCCCTCTCCCTGGTGGCCGCCGCCCTGCAAGCCGGCAGCACGCCCCGGTTCCACAGCCTGCCGCTACTGCCGCCCCTTAGCGCCCCCAAGGCCGGCGCCAAACCGGCCCTGCGCCAGCTGGCCGGGCCAGTTGGCCAGAGCGACTGGCCCCAGATCTGAGCCGGCCGGGACCGGTTAATCCAGGTCGAGATGGTGGCTCGCGAGCTGCAGGGCCCTAGCCAGATCGACGGCGGCCTCCCAGGCCTGGTCCTGCTCCTGGTCCTGGTTCTCGAAGGCGGCCGGGTCCTGGGGATCGGCGAGCCAGCCCAGCCAGGGCAAGCCATCGCGGCGCCGGTCGGCAGCCAGCCAGGGGCCACCCCACTGGATCAGGCCGAGCACGGGCACCCCCTGGATCTGGAGCAGGGCGTGGTATGACGCCGCCGGCCCCGTGGCGGCGGCGGCGGCCGGGATTAGCAGCAGCGTCGGCTGGCGCCAGGCGCCCAAGGCTTCGGCCCAACTGCCTTCGGCGCCCAGAAAGGCGCCGGGATCCGCCGCCAGGGGCCACAGCCAGGGTCCGGGCTCCTCGGCCAGGGCGGCCAGCAGGCGCTGGGGCTGGGTGCAAGCGTCAGCCACCGGCCCCGAATCGGAAGACTTTCGGGAAGCTTGGGCCGGCCGATCGGGCCGGCCGGCCGCGCCAAAATCGCCCGCAGCCGCCCCGGCAACCAGGTCTGCCGCCAGCAAGCGGCGCGCGGGAGTGAGGCTTAGAAGCAGGGCACCTAAGGGCGCCCGGGCCGCTGGAGGCACCCCCGCCGGGGCCACCAGCACCCAGCCGCGGGCCTGGCCTGGCGGGCCGCCAGCCCCAGGCCTTGGGCCTGCGCCGGCCTGGGGATCGGCGATTGAGTCGACTTTGGACTCAGCTTTGGACTCGGCCATGGACTGCAACTACCCCAACGGATGGATTCGACTTGCACCGGATGGCTCGTACGATCAATGCAGCCGATCACGCCAGCACCCGCCGTGACCAGTTTTCTGACCGCCGAGCGGGTTGAACACATGAGTGTTAACCATGACACCCGCAGGCTCAGGCTATTTAGCGGCACCTCCAACCCGGCCCTGGCCCGGGAGATCGGCGATTACCTCGGCGTGCCCGACGGCCCGCGGGTAATCAAGCGCTTCGCCGACGGCGAGCTCTACGTGCAGATCCAGGAATCGATCCGGGGCTGCGATGTCTTCCTGATCCAGCCCACCTGCTCGCCGGTCAACGACCACGTGATGGAGCTGCTGATCATGGTGGATGCCTGCCGCCGCGCCTCGGCCCGCCAGATCACGGCCGTGGTTCCTTACTACGGCTACGCCCGCGCCGACCGCAAAACCGCCGGCCGCGAATCGATCACGGCCAAGATGGTGGCCAACCTGCTGGTGACCGCCGGCGTGGACCGGGTGCTGGCCATGGACCTGCACTCGGCCCAGATCCAGGGCTATTTCGACATCCCCTGCGACCACATCTACGGCTCCCCCGTGCTGGTGGACTACCTGATGGGCCGCGACCTCGGCGAAGTAGTGGTGGTGTCCCCCGATGTGGGCGGGGTGGCCCGGGCCCGGGCCTTTGCCAAGCAGATGCACGATGCGCCCCTGGCGATCATCGACAAGCGCCGCTCGGGCCACAACGTTGCCGAAAGCCTCACGGTGATTGGCGATGTCGCCGGCAAAACGGCCGTGTTGATCGACGACATGATCGACACCGGCGGCACGATCTGCCAAGGGGCCCGCCTGCTACGCAAGCGCGGCGCCAGCCGGGTGATTGCCTGTGCCACCCACCCGGTGTTCTCACCACCGGCCCTGGAGCGGATGGCTGAGCCAGGCCTGTTTGAGGAGGTGATCGTCACGAACAGCATTCCGATTGCGCCGGACAAGCTGATCCCCCAGTTGCAGGTGCTCTCGGTGGCCAAGATGCTGGGCGAAGCGATCTGGCGCATCCACGAGGAGAGTTCGATCAGCTCGATGTTTCGCTAAGCATGGCCCTGGCCCTGCGACGCCGGCGGCGCCGGCTGGCGAGCGCTGGCTGGGGGGTGCTGTCCGCCCTGCTGGGCCTGGGCCTCCAGGGCTGGCCCCAGCCAGGGCAGGCCTTGCCCCGGGTGGGCGTGTGGCTGACCAATAGCCCCAGCCCCCTCTACTACGACGCCGGCCGGCTCGATCGGGCCGTGGACGAACTGGCGGACGCCGGCTTCAACACCCTCTACCCGAATGTGTGGAGCCGGGGCACCACCTTCCACACCAGCCGTTGGGCGCCGCTGGAGCCGGCCCTGCGCCAGGCCAACGGCGGACTCGATCCGATCTGCCGCCTCACCCAGGCCGCCCACCGGCGCGGCCTGCAGGTGATCCCCTGGTTCGAATACGGCCTAATGGAGCCCGCCGAGGCCGAGGTGGTGCGCCAACACCCCGAATGGGTGCTGCAAAAACGCGATGGCTCCAGCCTCACCACCATGCATGGCCGCAACGACAGGGTGTGGCTCAACCCGGCCCACCCGGGCGTGCGCCAACGCTTCATCGGCCTGATTAGCGAAATCGTGCAGCGCTGCGGCGTCGATGGCATCCAGCTCGATGACCATTTCGCCTGGCCGGTGGAACTGGGCTACGACGCCTTTACCCGGGAGCTCTATGCCAAGGACACGGGCCGTCAACCCCCGGACAATTACACCGATCGGGCCTGGATGACCTGGCGCCGCCACCGACTCAGCGACCTACTGGCTGAATTGCGCGAAAGCCTCAAACAGGCCGGCAAGGGTCGGGTGTATGTGAGCCTCTCGCCGGGCCCCTTTCGCTTTGCCTACAACAACTGGCTCCAGGACTGGGAGATCTGGGCCCTCGGCGGCCAAATCGAAGAGCTGGTGGTGCAGAACTACGCCTATTCCCTGCCCGGCTTTATTAAAGATCTCGACCAGCCCGCCTTGCGTAAGGCCCGCACCTGGGGCATCCCGGTGGAGATCGGCGTCCTAGCCGGCTTCGGCGGCCGCACCACCTCCCTGCCGATGCTGCGCGACAAGGTGCAACAGGTGAAAGAACGGGACATGGGCGTGATCTTTTTCTACTGGGAAGGGCTGTGGGGCCAATACTCGGGTCCCGAAGGCCCCCAGCTGCGCCGCGCAGGCTTCCGGCAGATCAACGGCCTGGGGGGATCGGTGATTGGGCCCGGGGAGTTGCCGGGTTTGCCGCGCTGAAGGGCGAAGGCAAGGGAACGCTTGATCTTCGCTTAGCCCAACCCAACAGGAAAAACAAAAAATTTGCGAAAACAGGCTTTTGCACACAAAATAGGATAGACTTGTGGGGTCTGCTATTTTTCGGGCCGAAAAATAGCATTAAACAATCCAAACAAATTCAAACATGTCGATCACATTTACGCCGCTAGCCAGCAACCTAATCGCCACAATAACGGCCAATAAACTAAACACTTCCAGCAAGTCCGCCAGCCTCTTTACCCCGATCAACTACAGCGCAGACATTTTTGATCCTACACCTCGGATGATCACCGCCAACTATGGCTTTGAAGGCTATATTGGCATACCTGGCATGGGCACGGGCACGGCAGCATCCAACCAGGAAGTCGCCCGACAATACAACGTGGCTTGGCAATATATTGATGAAAATCTATACCCAAATGCAGGCCAGCGCGCCTATACCTCTGCACTCGACTATGACACGAGTTACAGTAGCAACGAAGTTTACATGGATCGTGCAGACACCATTCCGGTGGTGTTCAGCATGCCAGTGCTACCAACCACCGTTAACGCAACCGACTTTGCGGTGACCCTCAATGATGGCAGCGTGGTGACACCGGTGCTGGCCTCGATGCTACCTAACCTGGAATACAACGAACGCCAAACAGTTGTACTCGATGGCGAATTCGGGAACAGGCTTCAGCCAGGCCAGCCCGATGCGCTGTATCCCATCAGTGTCACAATCGTCAACGATGGCACTCCCCTTCAACTGCTGACCACGACTGGGCCTGTGTCGATTGTGGGGGCCACTGTCGCCAGCTCGAACCCCTACGTGGCTGGCAATGGCCCAAGGCTCGTTGGCGCCAAGCTCAACCGCTTCAGCGACCTTGGCGAAGGGGCTCCAGCCATCTTGGGCATGGTCACGATCCGCAATAGCGGCAGTGATCTCTATGGATCTGATGCCCAATATCGGCTGCGTCTTTACACCAGTGCTGGCTTTTCTCCCGATGGCATCGATGGTCTGTTGCCAAGCGATTATGCCAACTATTTCATCCTACGGGCTCGCGATGAACAGGGCAATCTCATCCCTCTCACCCTGGCGGGCACACCCTATACCATCGGCACTTTCGGGACGATCACTGTTGTTGGTTTGGCCGACTTGACAACCGCAGGCACCCCAGAAGACCCTGCTTACATTGAAGATCACGACAACTATTTCGACGTCATTCTCAAAGGCGATCAGAGCGCTATTGAGCGTCTAGCTGATGTCCGAATGCCCTCGTCAGGAAGCTATAAAGCTGTCTACAACCCCGGCGGTCCTGGCAATAACCCCACAGGTTCCCTAGACAATTCCACTCCGCCTCCTGGTCCGTTTACGGTCGCCAGTACCGACCACACCATCGCGATCACCAATGATCTCAACGGGAGCCTCGTGGCCACCTACGTGGAAACCGGGGCCCCCGTAATGAGGGATCCCTTCAGCGGCCAACCGATCGGCACCTTGTTGGGCGCGGCCGTGATCGACACCGTCACCGGGGCGACCATCTGGTGCTACCAGGATCCCAACAACGCCATCTTCTATGCCTCGTTTGCAGCTGCCAGTGCCGTGGCCACAAACCTGGCGGGCGGCCTACAAACAACCACGGCCATTGACCTGCTCAACACCACATCAATCGGCGCAGGCACCAACACTGCCACCCTCTCAGGATCGATCAGCCGCGAGGCCAGCCTCGACAGCACCCTGCGCTTTTACACCGTTCTAGATAGTGCTGGAACGGTCGTTGATCCCCTAACCAGCGGCGGCACCCTGCGGCCTACCGATGGGGCTCGCTACCGGGCTGCAGCCCTGAGTTCCGCCAATTTGGTGTCAACGACTGGCTCCAGCATTGCCACCAGCAATGGTGCCACCGTGGCCTTCAGCTTCAGCGCCGATGGCGGCAAACTCTATGCCCCCGTGCTGAGTCTGGTCAATGGCAGCGATTCCTGGTTTGCCTTCGGCGCTGCCAATAGCGATGGGCTCGAGCACTTAACGCGCTTTGGCGCCAATGTGTTTGGCTGCGAAGATCTCAAGGGGGGCGGCGATCGGGACTTTGATGACCTGATTGTGCGTTTCTCGGTGGCCCAATCGGCGACTTAGGTCCTATCCCAAAGGGCACCCCTTCGGGTGCCCCAATCCATCAACGTCCGTTCACAATCACCGGGCTCATTGAGCCAGCGCCCGTACCAGGCAAGGCTGGCACCACGGAGGTTTGGCCATCCCACTTATCGAGGAAGAGCTTGTAAAGCACCTGGTTATCCAGGCTGGAATTGAGGGTTTGATAGCGCTTGGCCTCCTGCTCGGCAATCAGAACTTCCGTTTGGGCCCGCAGGAGTTGCTGTTCGGCGATTTGCTTCTGCTCGATGGCGGAGCGATACTCCTCGGCAATCTGCAAACCGGTGAGATCTAACCCCTGCACGGTGACATAGCCGAATTTCTGCAGTTCTTCAGCCACCTTGTCTTGCACCTGCTCAGAAATAGAGTTCCACTCGGTGGCAATCGTGATCAACTCATACTGGGAAAAGACCGATTTCAAGGCCTTCAACAGGGAAGGCTGGATCACCCGCGGATAGATCTGCTGGTCGTCGGTGGCGATCGTTTCGAAGACCCGACCCGCCTCCTCCGGCTTCATGGCGTACTTCACCGTGGCGGTGGCTTGAATCACCTGCAGGTCCTTGGTGAGCGTGGAAAATTGCTCCGGCTTCACCTGGGTTCGCACGTCAAATAAAGAGGTTGCCTGCACCAAGGGCGTCTTGAAATTTGGCCCCGGCAGGCGGGGCGTGCCGGTCACCTTGCCCAGGGTGGTCACCACGGCCACGGTGCCGGCGGGCACGATGAAAATTGCCTGGCTGATCAGGATCAGGGCCAGCAGCAAGCCAATGCCCGCCAACTGCAACCAATTGGATTGGCCACCAAAGGGACTTGAACCGGACGATTGCATGGAGCCCTAGCACTGGATTAGCCCCAACCCTAGGCAGCTCGGCCAACAAAAGGGGAGGCTGGCTGCCGCATTTGGGGCTGGGACGAACCTTCTGGCCCCAGCAAAACAACAATCATCAAATCGGCATCGTGAGAAGCCGCCTGGTCCCCACCACGCTGATTGGACCAATCTCCCATCCTCAAAAAAAAGACTGGGCCAGCCGTACCCAATCGGGCTCAGGTAGTGATTGCAAACCTTAGTGATAAAATGCTTTGACAGGAAGGGACTAAGGCTGGCCGCCCCAGGGCCTCCCCATAGAAAGCAGTCTTTTTTCGCCGTTACCAACCATTGGAGACAGGAGATGCTGATCGTACAGGTTGGTGATTTTGGCAGCGATGGCGATGCCCATTACCGCATTCATGCGCCGGCAGAATCCATGGGCGCGATTGATGGAGTGGTATGCGTTGATGTTCATTTTCGCCATCATTTACTGCCCACGCTCGCAGAGAAAGCCGATGTTCTTGTGCTGCAGTTCTTCTCAGACTGGGACCTCATCCCGTTGATTAGTATGCGAAAAAAACTTGGCAAAATAACCATCTTCGAGGCCAATGATTTCTTCTTCGATCTGCAACCCTGGAGCCCCATTGCCAGCAACTGGCAGGATCGGGAGATTCAAGAGCTCTATATCCAACTGCTGCGCCATTGCGATGGGGTGCAAACCAGCACGGCCTATCTTGCCGAGCAATGGCGAGATAGGGGCGCTAGCAACCTGGCCGTATTTCCAAACCAACTGGTTCACCTTCAGCCGCTACCTGAACTTACAGAAAGGCCCTTCACCGTTGGCTGGGCTGGCTCCCCAGGTCACTTTGCAGATCTTTACCAGGTAGCACCCTATTTGCAACATTGGCTCGATGCCCACCCGGAGGCTCACCTTGCAATCATGACCCATGAACTAGCCCAGGAGTTTTTTCATCTTGATCCTGCGCGCTTTCATTTCAGACCCTTCGGATCCATTGAATCTTACCTTGATTTCCTTGGCTCCATTGATGTTGGCATCGCTCCCCTTCTTCCCACGAAGTACAACAAGGGCAGATCGGATGTCAAGTTTTTGGAATATGCATCTTGCGGCGTTGCAGGTATTTATCAAAACCTTGAGCCCTATCGCCATAGTGTCAAGGATGGCGAAACGGGGCTGTTCTTCAGCAGCCCTGAAGAACTGATCGGCCAACTAGATCGTCTTTATCAAGACAGACTACTTCGATTGAAAATTCGTGAGCAGGCCTATGACTTTGTTGTAAAACAAAGAAAGATGGAAGACCGTATTGGTAGCAGGGTTGAATGGTATAAAAGCCTAGACAAGAAGAACTCTATTTCTGAGGGTGTTGATGATCAGATAGTAATTGCATTGGCAGGCGCAGGGGAACAGCAAGACGGGTATTTCCAGCTTCGCGCAGGAGACCCTGAAAAACAGTGCCTGGAAGCCGCTACAAAAGCCACTCTCCAGGAGCGCGTCGAGTCTTTAAAGGAACTCACCCACCAGCAGCCTGCCTATGCTTTCGCCTGGTTGAAATTGGGCGAGTGCCATAATGGGTTAAGGCAACCAGGCGACGCCTTGAAGGCGCTCGACAAAGCTCTCGAGCTGATGCCTTACAGCAGCAGTGCCAAAATCGAGATTGCCCGTAGTCATTTTCTGAGCGACGATCGCGGCAAGGCCGTAGGCCTGCTTCAACAGGCATGCCTCTTAGAAGAATTATTCCTGCCTGCATGGAAATATTTATTGCGCCTACTAGCCATTCAAAAAGCAAGTGATGGCCTTAATTGGTGCCAAAAAGCGGCTGCCACATTTCCCAGTTGCTATCCGTTGGCACTGATCGGACTTGACAATTATTCGCCGCAAGAAAAACCAGAGGCCTTACTGGAGATTCTTACCAGGGTGGGTTCAACGTTTTCAATCATGGAACACCCCCATGCAAGAGATCTACTCTCTAAGGCAATTTTTGAGGTTGCCGCCCTTCCCCTAGGGGATCAATCCGCAGTGATTGCCTTGCTGCGAAAGGCACATGATCTGTTCCCTGAATCAACCCCGATCGCAGCAGTATTGGGCAACCGACTGGATGCCACGGGGGAAGGTGTTGAAGCACGAAACTATTTTGACTATGCATGCTCCCAAAAACTTGCAGCCGATCTCTGCAAACAAGCTGGCCAAACCCAAGAAATCCCCTATCAGTGGCAGTTTTCACGCTACATCCGCCAAACACTGTCGCCCTGAATAGGCAACCTTTCCTGCGGATCGGCTAGCTCATCACTCGCGCCTGCCGGGGCGGGGCGATCGGATCGCCCCTGTAGTGCACCATCCAGACGGGATCCAAAAGCCCCCCACCCCCTGTACACGAGAACCCGCAGGCGACGCCGCCCCCAAAAGCATCGACCGTGGTCGATAGACAGCAAGGGGTGAGCGGCCATAAAATAATTGCATAAATAACTTTTTATTACTTTAGAGGCGTCAATTAATGCCAATTTACACGGTAACAACCACTGCAGATACAGGTACGGGTTCGTTAAGGCAGGCGATTCTTGATGCCAATGCGACCGCTGCCAACGATGAGATTGTTTTTGCTTCCTCGATAGTTCTAAATGGCGTCAGCACAATTGTCCTAGGGGCTGCCTTCCCAGCCATCGCAGCAACTTCCGGCGCAGGCTCACTTACCATCAGCGGCCCTGGCGCCTCCTCGCTAATCATTAATGGAAATCAAGGTAATTTCAGCATTTTCAAGGTTAATACTGGCGCCAACCTAACCATCTCCGGCGTGACTGTTACTGGGGCCAATCTCTCAGGCAGTGGCGGAGCCTTCAGCAACTCTGGCGCCCTAAACATCTATAGTTCGACCATTTCTGGCAATTCTGTACTCGGCAATGGCGGCGGCATTAACAATAATGGAATCCTCAACATCTTCAATTCAACTATATCTGGCAATACTTCAAGCGGAACTGCAGACAAATATGATAATTATGGCGGTGGCATCAACAACAGTGGTACCCTCACCGTCTCCAATTCTACAATCGCTAATAATACTGGAGACATAGGCGGCGGCATCAACAACAGCCGCCAAGGCAGCGGCAACATCACCATCTCCAATTCCACTCTCTCTGGGAACACTGCAATTTCATCCGGAGGTGGCATCAATAACTATAGTAACAGTGGCACCCTCAACGTCACTAATTGCACATTATCTGGCAATTCTGCTCCAACTGCTGGTGGCCTCCATAACAATGGCACCCTCAACATTGCCAACACCATCATTGCCAACAGCCTTGCTCCCGGCAATATCACCCCAAAGGATTACTTCGGCGGGGGTACCATCAATACCAATCTCAATAACCTTATAGAAGATGGAACTTTAAATGATACCACCGGCAACTCATCA
>CAMCMT010000049.1 GCA_945875915.1 Synechococcus sp. UW140
TCTGGTCTCGGGAAGGTGGTAGTGCTCCGACCAGAGTCACAGACCAGCCCACCCATTCCCCCGCAAGGGCTCTGAGCAACGGACCGTCAGCACCGGCTACGCCGGTGCTGAGCCCAGGGATTTACACCACTTGGCGGGACGCCCCCGTCAGATTGCGTGCTACACAGAAGCCTCTATCGACAATAGCCGAGATTGATCGTGCCACTGATGATTTGATTGTGCTCACAAGCTTCTTGGACTGCCACTCCACACAAGAAACGACCATGGTTGCCGTGGTCCCATTGAATGGGCAGTTGTCAGGGGGTTCTGGCCTTGGCGATCGGCTTGACCCTGGGGACGACCCAAACGATGCCGGCACCGGCGAAGGCTGCCGTCTCAGTCCATGGTTGGGGCCGCAGGGCCCTTACTTGCGCTGGGTGAGGGGCGCAATCGCCTTATCGAGAAAGTCAAAGACCAGGGTGATCACAGCCCGATCACGCAGCTTCACCTTGGCCTTAACCCCCATGCCGGGCCTGAGCTGGTCGATCGGGAAGCGGGGCGGTACTAGGGAGCGATCAATGGCAATCATGGCCCGATAATTACTGTCTTTACCCGCCTCCTGACTGATACTAGTGTTGGGCGAAATAGATACAATTTTGCCGCTAAGTTCGCCAAAGTCGTTGGAGGGGAAGGCATCCACACTCAACTTGGCGCTGCTGCCTTTCCTGACAGGCGCTGAAACCCGGGAGGGCACGGCAACCGCCGCAAGCAATTGCAAACGGGGCACGATCGTCGCCATCATATCTCCCGCCTTGACCCGTTCCCCGGCCGCATTGATCAGCATCGTATGGACGGTTCCACTCACAGGGGAGACCACCCTATTATCGGAACGCTTACCAAGCAGCTCCTTAATTGCATTGTTGGCTTCGAGCTGCTGGATTAGCAAAATATTATCAGCTTTTGCTAATTCCTTTCTCTCCACCTCCATGGAATTGATGGTTTCTTGCAACGTGCTCCTGCGCTCGATCACTTGCACCTCCTGGGCCGCACCGGTGCTGGCCAGCTGGGTCAACCGTTCCAAGACCGTTCGATGCAACTTGGCCTGGATTTCCAATTGGCCAATCCTGGCATCAAAGAGGCTGCGCTCCACCTCCCGTTGATGCTCCAACTCCAACAGCTTGGCCCGAAGGCCTGAAATGGTCACATCCAAATCCTGGGTCGAGAGACGGAAGAGGGGATCACCCCGGCGCACCACCTGATCGGGACGGATCAGCACCGCTTCAATTTGTCCATCATTGGCACTGGTCACCTTGGCTTCTGGAGAAGCCGTCTCAATCGCCCCATCCATGCTCACAGTCTCCTCAATGCGGGTGACCCAGGACCAGACGAGCAGGATCATGGTGCCCATGCCCAGGGTCCAGATCAGGATCCGGCTCCACATCGGCGGTGGCTGGAGCAGCACCCCCTGGGAGGCATAGGCGCTTGCCTCAGCAGCCAGACGCCCCCCTGGGGGGGATTGGGCATCGGGCTTTGAATCGGGAGATTGGGACATCGTCGGTTAACCAGCAAATTGCTGTTGGTAGAAGGCGAAATAGCGTCCTTGTAGATCCATCAGCTCTTGATGGCTGCCCTGGGAATCAATACTGCCGTTATGAAGCAAGACAATGCGATCAGCCTGGGTGAGCGAAGAGAGACGATGGGTGGTCATCAAGATGGTGGACTCGCGGGCCGATTCGAGCAGGTTATTGAGCACCTGGGTCTCCGTATCCACATCCAGGGCACTGGTGGCTTCATCGAGAATAATTAAGCGCGGTTTTTGCAACAGCATGCGAGCCAGGGCAATGCGCTGGCGCTGGCCGCCGGAAAGCCCGGCTCCCTTTTCGCCGATCATCGAAGTGTAACCATCATCCATGGCCATGATGAAGTCGTGGGCGCAGGCCAGGCGGGCGGCGTGGATCACCTCGTTGCTATCAGCATCGGGGTCGGAAGAGGCAATGTTCGAGAAGATAGAGCCCTCAAACAACAGGCACTCCTGGGGCACATAGCCAATTTGGCGACGCAGCGAATGGAGCTCAACCTTTTCAATATCCAGTCCGTCGATCAGCACACAACCAGACACCGGATTGTAGAGGCGTGCGATCAATTTGAGCAGGGTGCTCTTGCCACAGCCGCTTTTACCAACCAGGCCAATAAAGCTTCCAGCCGCAATCTCTAAGGAGATGGCCGAGAGCTGGGGCTGACCAGATCCATAGCTAAAACTCACCTCTTCAAAGGCAATGTCACCGCGCAACAGGGGCATGGGGATGTTATTAACCTCATCGTCTTTGGTTTCCAGGGGTTGATTCACCACCTCGGAGAGATGCTCCATCGAGAGGGAGGCCTCCTGGAAGCTCTGCCAAGAGGCAGCCAGCCGAATAATCGGCTGGGTGACATAGCCGCTGATGATGCGGAAGGCAATCAGCTGGCCCAGGGTCATTTCATTCTTGAGCACCAGGGGGGCCCCAATGGCGATCACCAGGATGCCGGTTGCCTTATTGATCAATTGGATGACACTGGAACCTGCCGTGCCGGCCACGGTGGTCTGGAAGCCCTTATTGATTGTTTCGATATGCCGCTCCTCCCAGCGCTGCTTGGCGGCAACCTCTGAACTTTGCACCTTGATCGTCTCAATGCCGTTGAGCATCTCAACCGTGAGCGACTGGGTGCGGGTCTGGGCCTGGGCTTTCTCGCGCAGCAATTTTTCCGTCAGCGGGGCCAGGCCAAAAATGGCGCCAATCAACATCGGAACACTGCCTAGGATAATGCCAGTGAGTGTGGCGCTATAAACAAACATCACACCGAAATAGAGCAGGGCAAACAGGGCATCCAGCACCACGGTTAGGGCTGTTCCAGTAATGAAGCGGCGCACGTTATCAAGCTCACTAAGCCGGCTCGAGAGCTCGCCCACCGAGTGCTTTTGCAAAAAACGCATGTTCAGGCGCAGCAGGCGCGACACGATGGCCGAGCCAAGGTTGATATCAACCCGATTAGAGATTTCCGCAAACTGGAAGGTGCGCAGGCTGCTGAAGATGATCTCCAACACCATGAACAGAACCATCAGCACCGTCAGTCCCAACAAGGCACCTTCCGAGCTTTGGCCGATCACCCGGTCGATGATCTGTTGGAAGAGCAGGGGGCTGGCCAGGGCAAACAGCTGGGCCAGGAAACTGGCCAGAAACACCTCAAACAGCTGCAGCCGGTAGCGCGACAGATAGGGAAGCAACCAGGCGATGCCAAAGGTTTGACGGGGCGTATGGCGGCCGATCCCCAGGTGCACAAAGCGGGGCTTCTGCAGGATCCATTCGTGGGCCTCCGCCAGGGGGACCCGCTGGTTACCACTACCGGGATCAAGCAGATCCACCGCGTTGCCGCTGGCAGCGATCAAGAGCCGGGGCCGGTTCTCCTCACCCCACCAGAGGCAAGGCATGGGCAAGCGCGCCAGGTCGCTGGGCTGGCCCACCGACACCACAAAGGCATTCAGACCCAATTGATCAGCGACCTTCATCAGCCTCGTTTCCAGGCCGTTCACGGGCAGGCGATCAAGGGACTCGCCCGCCTGTCTGACGATGTCGCGCCGAACTGGAATCTCGAAATGGTCCATCAGCGCCAGCAAGAGGCAGGCGTAGGGCCCCTGGCGACTGTTGGGCCGGAACCAGCGAAAGCCGTGCTGGCGTGGTTCGGGGGTCAGCCCCTCGGCCCGTTCGAGCGCGTGGGCTCCTTCGATCACCAGCTGGCTACTGGCCCCCAAGGGCGCCTGTCGGCGGCGCCGACTGATGGGACGGTCCCGCAGCACCGGCGCCGCCGACAGGGGCAAACGCCCCCGGGACTGCAACCCCAGCAGGCGCGGGAAGGGAGTCCCCTCCGGCAAGTCCTGCAGGTCCTGGGGACCCACCCGATCGCCATAGACCCGGCCCCTAAGGGGCTGGTCGGCATGGATAAGCAGCCCCTGCTGCTCCAGGGTGTCTGGCCCCACGACCCGCCATTCGGCAATCGTGCGCTCGAGGCCAGGCCCCGGCAGCGGCGCTGCCGGGCTGGCCCCCTCGCTTGGGGGTTCGGCCGCCGCCGCCAACCGGGAGAGGAGCGGATATTCATGGCTACACAGCCGATCGGCCAGCAGCCCCCGCAGATGGGCCTCCAGGCTTTCGGCTAGGGGGCCCGATCCCAGGTCGAGCACCTGGCAGGCACTGGCGGCGATACAGGTTTCGCGCAGGGCGGCTTGACTTAACGCTGGCTCCCCTGGGGATGGCTCCCCTGAGGGGCTGTCACCCAGATCACTGGCCACCGGCGGCTCGGGCGCCAGGAGCTGGAGGGCGCCCACCAGAAAGGGGGCCTCCAAACACTCAATCGTGTACTGGCCAAAGGTTTTATCGGGATCGAGGAAGCGGCCACTGCCCCCCATCACCAACACCAGCCGACCGCCATCGCTGCCCTGGCGAATGGCTTCGCCCTGGGCCACGGCCCGCGGGGCCGGGCCTGGAGGCTGGTCCTCGGCTGGCTCGGGCCCTAGGCCGGGGGGACTCGGCAAGGCGGACTGCTGGATCAACAGCCGTAGGGCTGCTCCTTCTGAGGCGCTAAGTTTCATCGCACCAACGCTTGAGCTGGCTCCTGCACCCAGGCGGCAAGGGCGATCAACTCAGATTCAATCGCTTCGCGGGCCTGGCTGCGTAAGGACAGATCCCGTAAAAATTGTCGGGTGTCCGGGTCCAAGCTGGCCTCGAAACGATAATCAAGTCGTAAAATTATATGCCATTGTTCCAGCTTGAACGGTAAGATTAGTTCACCAGGTGAAGCCACCCGCAGACGACTGCTGATTTCCGGATGGGGCGTGGCCAGATCCACCGGACCCACAATTCCTTCCGTACGCGCTTCGGGACCGGAGGAATGCAGGCGGGCCGCCTCACCGAAACGCAACTCACCGGCTTCGATGGCAAAAAACAGATCCCGGGCCAGGGCCTCGTTATCCACCCGAATCAAACCATAGAGAACCCGATCGAGGCGATCCTTGAACCTTAAAAACAGGCTTTCTTCTGACCCCGGGACACCATTACCGACTTGGACCTGCCGATGTTGGAGATGCTGGGCTTCGGCCAGCAGGGCCGCTGGACTGAGCGCATGGCGAAAACACCATTGCTCAAGGGCCTCTTCGCTGGGTAATTGATGGTGCTTGCAATAGGACGCAAGGGCCGCCGCAGCGTCATCAACGCGATCGATCGGCCCCTCCGGCGGCTGACCCGATTGCGCTGGGGGCTGGCTTGGATTCAATGGCGATATGGAGCCAGCCGAGAAGGATGGTGTCTGGGAAGTTGGTGCCTGGGAAGTTGGTGCCTGGGAAGGACCTGGTGGGCTTACCTCCAGCTGGGAGCCCACAAGTTCCTTTTCTTTTAACGCTAAAAGGAGTGGTTCTGCCAGTTCAAACCTCAGTAACAAGGAAATTAATTCTGGCGCCGTGGCCGTTTGCAATGCCTTTAGCATGGGTAACAAACCACCAACGACAGCTTAGGGAAGCGGATCACAACGCAAACGTAATATTAACGTCCTCGAACGGGCTGCGGCGGAAGACCTCCCCAGGGTCGGTTTCGGTTAGAAGCTCGATCTCAAAGGCCTCCAGGCAGGTGGCCAGTTCCGCAGCCATCAACACATCCATTAGGGACGGATCAATGGCACCGAGCTGGGCCAGCTCGCCCTGCAGATGCTTCAGGGTTGTGCGGGCCCGCCAGGCCTCGAGGCGGTTGGGATAGGCCAGGGCCGCGGGCAGCTCCTGCAACCAAGCAGACCAGATCACGGGCATGGTCCCGGCCAGGAGGCCGTGAAGTTGCGCTTGGATCATCGCCAGGGCCTGGGCAGGCTCAGGGCTGCGGCGCACCAGTTCGAGCAGCCGGCCACTGGCCAGGCTGGCGAGGCGTGGGTCTTCGCCAGCGGGGAATCCCGCCAGGGGCGCGGCAGCGAATGGATCATCCTGGCGGGTCAGGCGCACGCGGCCATCAAGAAGGGTCAGCACCCTGGGGCCCTGGCCCAGACGCCAACGTCCCTTCAGGTTTCGGTCCCGCTGGGCGAGCCGGTGGTTGCCGCCTGGGGATAGCTTGCCAAGCAACAGTTCGACAATTGAGGTGCCACCAGCGGGCGCGAGTAGGCCCGCCAATAGTTTCGACGACACCACATCATTATTGCCCAATAATTTAGAGAAAGTTTCCTTAATCGAATCGGTGACATTTTGAAGGGTCTCCGCGGAGCTTGCGACCACATCCGAAACTTCAACGGCAAACATCTCATCAATCTTTTCCGCATTAGAGGGCTTGGCAACCTCCAGGACCTGGGGCGCTGGCTCTTCTCCCTGGCGTTCACCATCAACCAGGGCGATTCTGACCAAGCCCGTTGGCGCCGGTAGAGCTTTCTTGCCAGCGGGCAGATTACTGGGGCCCTGGTCACTGGCCGCTCGGGCGGGGGTCACGCTCGAAGCCTCAATGGGCTCACTCTGGTTAGCTTCTCCATCGCCAACCGAAATCTCGGGCGTGCCCCCTTCCCCCGCCAGGGGCAGCAGGGCCATCGGATCGCTCACCTGGCCCTTAGTCGGGTCCAGATCGAACAGGCCATTATCAAGCAGCAGCAGGCGAATGTAATCGACCTTGCCATCACCATTGCTATCGATCAGCAGGGCCGAGCCATCGGCGCCCAGGCGCTCCCCCTGGACGCCCTGCTCCTTAGGCAAGGCATTCAGCGTATCGGCCGCAACCGCAGGATCCAGCAACTGGGCTTCACTCACCCCTAACAGGGCCTCCTCCGTTTCATAGGTGCTGATCGAGAACTTTTGATCGCGCAGCCAAAGGGCAAAGTCTCCGCCGTATTGGAGATTGGCCTTCTGGTCGAAACTCACGAATCGGCTGTGGTACTGCCGATAGGCCAGTTCGGTAGTGATGGTGTTGTGGTCAGCGTCATAGCCCTTCATCACCACCAGGCCATCGGCCATTTGCTCGGTGATAGCAAAATCGACCAAGCTGTACCAACCATCTGGCTGGTCCGTAGTCATGCTGTAGGCAATCGGATCCAGGCCTGCCTCGGACAGGTTGCTGGCCAGGGTGAGATCGCTAGGTAGGGCTGCAATGGCCTGATCTGGGGCGAGAAAACCGATATCGGCGTTGAGCAATTCACTGGATCCCACAATATTTTTATCGCTAAGGTTGAGATCGGTGGGCTGGAACAAACTCCAGCTCCGGACACCATTGACCAGGGGCAACTTCTGTACTCGCGAGACCAGATCCTCCATGGCACTAGGCGGGGCCCCTGGCACTTTCACAAACAACTGCACCACCCCCCGGGCCATGGCGCTGCTATCCCCCAGGGCGTAGTGGCTGTCGTAGGCGGACACCACGATGCGATACGACCCGGCCAAATCGGCCCCCAGGGGGGCTCCCGCCTTCCAGATCAGGGCACCAGTGGCGCCATCGAGTTCAATCACCCCCTCCAGCCGGCTGGGCAGGTTCAAGTCCCACTGGAGTCCCCCGGCCCCTGGGCTGCCCTCCTCCAGATCCGGGTCGCTGAAGAGGCTGGTGAGGTCCGCCAGCACCCCTTGGGGCTGGCTGCCCACCTCGACCCGCACGAAACGGGTGGGGGCGCCCCAATCGAAATAGGGCGCCTGGTTCGGGATCGGGATCCAACGCAGCTGGGCGCTGCCGGTAGCGCTGGGAAGCGTCGCCGAAACCGATCCATCGGCAGCTCCCCGCACGGAGACCTCCAGGCCCAGGTCCACCGGTAGGGCAATCACCGCAGCCTGGGCCGTCCCCGGGCCCGTCTCAGGCAGCAACAGGCCGCTGCCTGGGGCGAGCTGGAGGCTGACCTCCGGCAGCAGGGCCAGGTCGTGGTCAGGGTTGCTGCTGCTGATCTGGAGCCGCCAGCCCTGGGCCTGGACCTGGCGACCATCGGCCAACACCAAGGTGGTCATGCCTGAGAGTTGCTCCAGTTGGCCCAAGTAGCCCTCGGGCAAGCTGAGGCCGACCCCGGGCAGGGTGCGGATCAAGAGGCTGAGCTGGTCGCCCTCGGGATCGGCGAGCTGGGGCAGCTCGCTGAGCAGCTGGCCCAGGCGCAGGCTCTCCCCTTGGCCGATCGAGCTCGGGGCCGTGAGCGCAGCCAAGGAAGGCAACTCAACCCTGGGCGTGATCGTGAGGGTCACATCCTGGCTGGCCTGGCTGCCGCTGGCGTCGGTGGCAAACAGCCGCAGGGTGGTTTCCAGGGTCCTGTCCACCCCGGGCAGGCTGAGGCTCAGTAGATCGCCCACCAGGGCATCCGTGGAGCTGCTATCCCGCAGCCGGATGGCCGGCAACAGCCGCTCCTGGCCATCAAGGGTTGTGGTGAGCCACGTTTGGTCTCCGCCGACCAGGGCATAGCTGTAGCTGAGGCTCTCCACTGAGGTGGCCGAGAACCCGCTTGGTACCGGCTGGCTGAGATCCAAATCGCCAAACAGCTCGGCCAGGTTGAGGGTTACCAGACTGTTGTCGTCGCTGCGGAGCAGCCCGAGCTGGCGGGTCACTTGGGGCGCTGCATTGGCGGCGACCACCTCCAGATCCATGGTGAGGTTGCTGCTGGCGCCGAGCAGGTCGGTGGCAAGGAGGTGCAGGCGATAGCGACCGGCCTCGTCCCGGCCGGGATTGATCGTCAACACCGCACCGCTGCTGGTAGCGCTCCTGGACAAGGCCGCCCTGCTGACAACGCCGGCAGGGGCATTGGCGATCGTGAGCCAAGGGGCCTCAAAGGGCTGGCCCTGCTCCTGCCAGGTTCCGTCGGCCTGTTGCTGGAGTCGGCTCACGGTGGCAACCACGGTGAACGCGTCGCCCTGGTCTAAATCGCTGAACAGGCTGGCCAGGGGCAAGCTGAGGCCACTCCCCGTATCGAAGCGCTGTTCCAGGGGGGTGGTGCTGGTGGGAATGGGCGGATTGTTAACCACCAGCACCATCCGGTAGGTGGCGGTGAGCCCCTGGGGATCCGTCGCTTCCAGGTCAATGAGGTAAGTGCCACCAGCGCTGATGCCAGGGGCCGCCAGCAGTTGGCCCGTGGCTGGATCCCAGCTGATCCAAGCGGGCAGAGCATCGCCGTCCCCATTGCGGAGGTTGAGCTCCGGCGAGGCCTGGCCAAAGAGTCGATCGGGATCCTGGAACAGGCCGCCCAACTCCAGGCTCAAGGGAGTTCCTGGTGTCAGCGAGAAGCGTTCCTGCCACAGGCCTGGTTCCTGGGCTACGGCCGTTGGGCGCTGAACCGTGGGAGCGTCATTGACATTGGCAATCACCAGCCGCAGGCGATGCTCGACGGAAAGGCCCTGGGGGTCTGTAGCCCTAAGGATCAGGTCGGTGCTGCCCACCATGCTGTTATCGGTGGGCACGCTGAGCACCGGGCCAGTCCCCATGGTCGCCAGGGCGGCCTGCAGCCACGCGATGGGCTCACCGCTGGCCGCACGGATCGCGTAGCTGAGTTGCTCGCCTGGGGCCAGGTCGGGATCGCTGAACAGGCTGGAGACGTCCAGGTTCAGGGTCTCGTTCTGGCTGAGTTGGATCGCGCTGGGGGCCGTAGTTTTCACGGTGGGCGGCTGGTTAGAGCTGCCCACCACCCAGCGCAGGCTCTGGCTCGCCACCAGACCCTGACTATCGACAGCCTGGATCTGCAGATCCCAGGCCCCGCCATCGGCGCTGCTGGGGGAGCCCACCAGGTGACCATCGCGGATGCTCAACCAGGAGCCGGCCTGGCCCAGGGCGTTGGTGAGGGTGACGCTGTATTGGAGCGCGTCACCGGCATCGGGGTCCTGGAAACCGGCGCCCAGGTCCAGGTCCACGCTGGTGCCGAAGCCGAGGCCCCGATCGCCCAGGCTGTTAAACACCTGGGGGCTGTCGTTGGCGGGTCGCACCAGGGCCCGGAAGGTGAGCGGGGCGCTGGTTTCGCTGCTGGTGCCGCGGCGGTTGCGGCTGGTCGCCTCCACCTGCAGGGCCATGGTTCCGGATTGGTTCGCACTGGGTCGCCAGGCCACTCCTGCCCAATCGGCAGCCCCAAGGGTGAGGGAGGCCGACGCATCCGCGGACAGGGAGCCTGCGGGCGCATCGAAGCCCAGGTCGCGCCAAAGCTGGGCGGTGGCATCCCAACGCACAAAGCTGCCCCGGTTCGCACCAGAGCCATCCCCCAGCAGGATGAAGCGATAGCTGAGCTCCTGCTGGGCAGCGTTGCCCTGCAACTGGGCCGCAATGACGCCGCCGGAGCTCAACAGCAAGGGCACGGGGGTGTCCTCCTCGGTGACCAGATCGCCGCCGCTGAGCAGGGGAACTTGGGCCAGGACCCCACCCAAAACCTGGAGGCTGCGGGCCTCTCCCGCTGCCCGGCTGCCATCGGCCTGCTCGACGCTGCGGGGAACCAGGGTGAGGGCCAGGTCCTGGTCGAGGTCGGGGAGATACACCTGCAACTCCGCGAGCCGGCTGGCGTCCACCCGCCAGGCCTGGGTGACGGCGCCACCGGCCAGGGTGTAGTCGAACCGCTCGGCGGATTGGCTAATGGCGGAGCTCTTTAAGGAAGCGGGCAGGCCGAGGATCACCAGTTCAGCGGTTTCGGAACCATCGGTATCGGCCAGCTGCAGCTGGAGATCGCCCAAGTCAAGCCAGCCCGTTTCGCCGGGACGCCATTCCTGGCTGTTGGCGGGCAGCTGCAGGGATGGCCGATCCGCCACCGGCAGCACCTGGAGAGCCAGGCCCTGCTGGCCGCTAGTGGCCTGGCGCCCCCCCCAGGCAGCGGTGCTAAGCACCTCGAGCGCGAGGCTGAGGCTGCCACTGAAATGGCCCGGTCGCTCAAGGCGCAGCCCCGCCAGCGAGCTCAGCCGCACCTGGCCCGAGCTGTCCGGAGTCAGGACCGATCCGTCGCTGGCCCGCAGGGTTAGGTCGCTGGAGACAGCGCTCAGCACGAAGGCGAACCGATCAGTGGGACTGGCGGGGGTCACCGCCACTAGATCGGTCAAGGCCCAGCTGGGCTCTGCGTTCTCGAGCTGGGGCGCCAGGCCCTGGACCACCACCGACGCCGGGCGGGCATAGCGCAGCAGGTCCACCTGCAGCGCCGTGGCTGGGCCGCTGGCTTCATCGCCGCTGCTGCGTTCCCGGGTGATGGCGTTGATCTCGATCGTGAATTGGTCAGGGCAGGTGCCGAGGACATCGCGGAATTGCAGGGAAGGCAGGTCCGCCGCATCAATGACCAGATCGCGGCTGCCGTCGCTGTTGCGGCTTCCCCCGATCCGACGGCTGAGGCTGGGATCAATGCTTTCGAGGATGAGGCTGGCGGGCACGCGGCCCAGGCGCAGGCGCAGCTGCTCGGAACCGTCGGTATCGGGGCTGCTGAGCTGAAGCTGGAGGTCGTTCAACAGGGTGGCGAGGGGCAGGGCCCCGCCTTCCTCCAGGCTCAGGGGCTTGGCCACGAGGCTCAAGCTGGGCTGGTCAGCCTGGGCAACCACCTGCAGGTTGGTGCTGAGGGTCACGCTGGCGGTGGCGACAAGGGGGTTACTACTGGCCTGTTCCGTGGCGATCGCCGTGAGCGTGATCGCCAGCTGGCCGGAGAACTGGCTCAGGGGCCGCAGGCTCCAACCCTCCAGCTGGTCGAGTTGGTAAAAGCCAGCGGCGGCCCTGGCCTGGCTGCTGCCATTCCAGAGGCTGAAACCGGGATCGGCCTTGAGCTGGAAGGACAGGCGCTCGGAGCCGTCCTGGTCCCGCAGGCTGGCCTGGCGCACCAAGTCGCTGAGCAGGATGGAACCGTCCTCGTCGACCCGGCCGCTTTGTAGGCGCAGCAGGGGCGCATCCGCCACCGGCGTCACGGTGAACAGGCTGGTGGCCAGGGTGGAGCCCACCACACTGCCATCGGCGCGGACCTGGGAGGCGATCAGCTGCAGGTTGCTGCTGCCACTCCATTGGTTCGTGCTGGCCAGCACCAACTTGTGGCCCTGCTGCTGCAACTCCTTCCAGGTGAACAGCCAATCCCCCCGTTGATCCTTCACCCCCAAGGTGGGGATCACCGCCTCCGGCAAGCCCATCAGCCGCACCAGCACCGAATCGGCGCCGATGCTTTGGCTGGCGATCGCCGCCTCAATCGCGCTGCTGCCGATCGTCAAGCTGGTGCCATAGCTGTCTTCGGCCATCGAAACGCCAGCCTCGATCGTGAGGGCGGCGGCTTGGGCCGCAGTGGGAGCCAGGGCCACGCCCAAGCCCACGTCGTAGAGGGTGGCGCTGGGATCACCGGGATTTGCCGCCCGGGCAGCGGTGGAGCGCAGGATCTGGTTGCCGGCAGCCCAGGCGGGCTGGCCGCTGGAGAGCTGGCTGAGGGGGCTGGCCAGGGAAAGGTTGATGCTGCCGAGACGACTGGCCAGGGGCACTAATTCGTCCGAATCGACGCGACCGTTGCCGTGGTCAAACCAGAGCTTGAGGCTGGTCCAATCGCGATCGGACGCGTCAATCTGGCCATCCAGGTTGGTATCAAATTGGGTTAAGGCATCAAGGCCGCTGCTGGCGGTGCGGCGGCCATCACTGCTGCCGAAGTATTCCGACAACATCTCACTGATCGAGGTGATCTGGCCATCGCCATTGCGATCCACCACGACAAAAGCGTCATTGGTGGCGGTGCCCTGGGGCGTGGTCTGGAGCCAGGCGGTGGGGAAGGGCAAGCCCAGCGCCAGGGTGTCGAAGCGGACGGGGCTGGTCGCCAGATCCACCAAGGCCAGGCCGTCGCCGCCCAGGTCCACCATGAGGGGATCGACTTTGCCCAGCTCCCGGATCGGACTGGTACCCGAAAGGGCTAGCTGCCGTTCCACCGCAGCCGAGCGACTGTCGCCGCCCTGCTGTTCCCCAGGCAGGAGGGCGGTCAGCGCAAAACCCATGGAGCCCGAGAGGGTGGCCCCAACCGAGCTGCCCGGGCGACGCAGCAGGAACAGGTTGAGCGTTTCCGCCTGGCTAGCCAGGGAGCTCTCAACCGCAGGGCGGTTAATCAAGACGGTGGTGCCATAGGCATCGGTGGCCCCCACCGGCCTGTTGTTGGCATCCACCAGCACCAGGCCATCGGGCACACCGCGCACCACCAGGGCCAGGGCCTCCTCACCATCGAAAGCATTCGCGAGGGAATGGCCCCGTTGCAGGGTGATCTGCAAGCTCTGACTGGCCGGGTCATAACTGGCGTTCAAGCTGGGTTGGCGGGCCTGGGCCAACACCGCGAGTTTGAGATCGACGGACTCACTGGCTACGGCGAGGCGGCCGGCCAAATCGGCGGCGAAGGTGGCGCTGGCAAAGGGGTCGGCGTTGCTGGCCCGGGCCGAGCTCAGCAGGCGGGTGCTGCCCTGCCAGGGGCCCTTGAAGCCCTCCGGCGCCACCACACTCAAACCCTCCCAGGGCTTGACCTGGCCCGGGAGGGCCGCCAGGTCATAGGTAACGACAACTTTGGAGCTGCCGTCCGGGGCCAGGCTGGAGGGGAGGCGCCTATCGGCGTCGAGCAAGCTGCTGCCGGCTGGCAGGTTGAACTCCAGCTGCACGGTTTGGGCCCCAGCCGGGATCTGCAGGTCGAAGCTCAGGGCTCCCCGTTGGCCGCTGGTGGGGATGCCGCCATCAAAACGGTTGATCTGGGGGGTTGCTGGCTCGATGGCAAACGACTCCGAAATCAACTGGGGCGTGGGGGACCAGGAAAAGCTTTTACTCTCACCCTCGCGGCTATCGCCATTCGCGATTTCGGTAGCAATCGCCACCACGGTCAGGTCGAGGGGCCTGCCGATGCCCCTGTCCTGAACCAAAATCGCCTGGCTCCATTCGGCAGCGCTGAGCAAGACCCCCTGGCTCCTCAGGCTCCCCAAGGCGGTGCCGCTGGCATCGCTGACGCGCAGGTTTGTGACGTCGTCAGACCAGGTGAGCCGATAGCTGAGGGCCTCAGACCCGTCCTGATCCACCAGATCAACCCCAATTGCACTGCCCAGGGGGGTCCGAGCCAAGGGATCATTGGGTCCGACGCTGACGCCTTGCCACTGGGGGACGCTCGCGACGGGAATGAAACTGACCTGGAGGGTGGTGCTGCTACTGGCGCTGCCGGGACCACTGGCAACGCCGATGGATTCGCTACTAAAAGCCGTGAGATTGAGGCTGGCGCTGCCGGAGCCGAAGGGGTCGGAGGAGCGCAGGGCCAGCCCATCCAGGCTGGCGAGGCGCCATTGACCTGGGGCCGTGGCTGCAATCGAGTTGGCCGGTTTGCCAGTGCTATCGAGCTGAACGAGCTCAAGGCTGAGGCCGCCGGTGGCCTCCAACAACACACTCATCTGTTCGGAATCGGGATCAGCGTTGCTAACAACCAAGGCGTCGCTGAGAGGCAACCAGCTGCCCTCCAGGGCCTGCGGAGTGCTAGTCAAGACCTTGATCAGGGGTGCTTTGGATTGACGATCCACGGCAAGGTTGAGCAGGTGGGGGCTAGTGGCGCTGGTGCCGGCCCTGTCCTTGGCCTGAATCTGAAGGGTTGTCGAGAGCAGGCCCACAGTGCTTCCCGTCAGCACGCCCGTATTGGCATCAAACTGCCAACCAGAAGGCAAGGGCTGACCACCGGCCCTTAGCACGATGTAGTCGATTCGCTCAGCTGGATCGATGGCCGAGTCGGGGTCGGTGAAGAGATCAGCGGGAACCAAAAGGCGAAACGTGCTGTCCTCAGCCAGGGTCCGACTACTGAAGCCAGCGGCCACCTTGGGGTTCAGAACCGGCGCATCGTTGACATTGGCAACGGACACGATGGTGGTGACATAGGCGGTGACGCCATTGCGATCGGTCGCTTGAATCTGCAGGGCCTGTTGACCTACCTCGCCGTTAGTAGGCTTCAGCGTCAAGATGCCAGTCGTCGCATCGATCGTAAACCAAGCTGGCGTTACCTCTGAGGAGGAAGTTGCCTCCTTCACTGCATAGGTGAGGGTGTCAAGCGGACTACCATTTGCATCCAAGAAGGGGCGATCAGCGTCGGCAAACCAGCCAGTAACATCAAGCTCAGTGGCACTGTCCTGGGTGGTAGTAATCGTTGACTTGGCCTGAACCGTCACCGCCGGAGGGTCGTTGACATTAGCAATAGCAATCGTCAGGTAGGCGAGGGTACGGCCACCGACCCGGTCCGTCGCTACAACGGCAAAGGTGCTATCGCCAATGGAATCTGCACCAGGCAGGCCGGTGAGTCGGCCAGTGCTGCTGTTAATCGAAAGCCAGGACGGAACTGAATAGCTAGCCCCAGCCAAAGTGAAGGACTCAAGGCTGTAGACAAGGGTGCCATTCCCCCCAATTGTTGAGAACAAAGTAGCCGGCAGTGGGGCATTGAATGCATCCCCCTGGAGACCCTCAAGGCGGCCTGCCACAGGCACATCACTGGATCCGATCAAGGTGATCGTCACCAATCGGCTCTCGGAGGCAGCTCCGGCCTGGTCGCTGACGGTGAGCTGGTAAAACTGGCGGACCACCTGACCAGCATCCAGACTGCCCAGATCGGCATCGACGACGGAGTAACTCCAGGACACACTGCCGTCCTTGCCATTGGCATCCAGCGGAATTGAGGCGGAAAAGCTGCCCCGGTAGCCAGCAGCAGCGGGCACAATCTCAACAAGGTGAAGATCGTTGAAATCAGAATCAATAAAATTGATCGCGCCAGCTCGAACGTGGGTGTAATCATTTACAAGCGGGTCATCCTGCTTTAGCTCGGTGACCGTGGCCTGCAACAATCCACCACCAAAAACTGGCACGTCATTCGTCCCTTGAATCGTTACCGTGATCGCCTGATCAACATAGGCTCCAAAGTCATCAGAAACCCGAGCGGTATAACCCTGCGTCACGACCTCTCCTTCCTTCAGCGCTTGCGTCGCCGCTAGCTCATTATTCAGCGTGTAGGTCCACAGCCCGCTGCTGGCATTGATCGCCATGCTGCCGTAGCTGCTGGGCGCCGTTCCCGTCAAACTCCAGCTACGCGTGGCACCGCTGTCCACATCGCTCGCACCCAAGCTGCCCGTGATCGAACTGATGCCCGCAACAGGGGCACCGCTATCGCTATTTCCGACTTCTGTCACCGTGCCGGCTTGAGCTACAGCCCCATTGGTGACCACTGGCACGTCATTCGTCCCTTGAATCGTTATCGTGATCGCCTGATCCACATAGGCTCCAAAGTCATCAGAAACCCGAGCGGTATAACTCTGCGTCACGACCTCTCCTTCCTTCAGCGCTTGCGTCGCCGCTAGCTCATTATTCAGCGTGTAGGTCCACAGCCCGCTGCTGGCATTGATCGCCATGCTGCCGTAGCTGCTGGGCGCCGTTCCCGTCAA
>CAMCMT010000050.1 GCA_945875915.1 Synechococcus sp. UW140
GAACCGGCTTTTTGTCCTGGAGCTTTGTGACTCTTTGCTGTTCGTCCCAGAAGCCTCTCTGACCCACTGTTGGCATGAAAATTGCTCAACCAATCATAAATGAGATCACGCCGGAATCAAGTGCCTTGTTGATTTTTCGAGGTGCCCTAAAGCCGATCCCAGGTCGATTCCTTGATGTCGCCGCTGCGCAGCTTGTGCTGCTGGTAGCGGCTGATGAGCCCAGACCAGTCGACGGCGATAGGGCGGCCGGCTAACGCAGGGATCTGGGCACTGGCCTGGGGATCTAAATGGCTGCTGGCCTGTCTGGACCTTTCCCGGTTGGCCTGTTCAACAGCTAGGGGAGCACCCAATGCTGCGATGGCCGCCTCAATGGGAATGCCCTCCTGAAAGTCCTCATAGAGCTTCACCACGCCATCGCGGATGGCTTCGAGTTGGTCGGACTCCCAGTGGTAAGGCAAAAGCAGCTGCTTGCGATGCCCGTCCCCAGCTCGAGCCGTGATGTGAAGCCGGGCCCGTCCCCTGAAATTCGATACCGTCCAGCCGCTCTGACAGCCCCTTTGACTGAGGGCTCGCAGGACGCCGCCGCGGAGCAAAACATCCCATTGAGGGACCGCTGGCATGTGAGAAAGTATGTGAGAAGGTCCTTCTCACAGCTTGGCACCGGCGCGCAGGAGCCGGCACAGCTTGTCAGCCCAAAAGCCTGTCGCAACAGGGCTTTTGGGCTGAAAATTCAGGCTCTGATTGAAACGCCCCCTGTGTGATTCGAACACACGACCGGCTGCTTAGAAGGCAGCTGCTCTATCCAACTGAGCTAAGGGAGCGGGTGACCCGTAAGTAGGGCAGGTTCATTGTGACAGGCCCATCCCATGGGCCCCGAGACCAGCAGTCCGGTGGGGTCTGGGGCCCAACAAGACGATGGCGCCCTGCCCCGGAAGCGAAAGCCAGCCACCAAGGAAGGCCTGTCCTGCAGATCGGTGCCTAGGATCAATTGTTGGAGAGCGTTCTTGTCATGGCGGCCACCCGGCTCAGCGACAGCCAGAAAGAGGAGCTCGTGGCTCGCTTCCGGGGCGGCGAAGCGTCTGGAGCCCTGGCCGAAGCCTTTGGCTGCAGTGCCAACACGGTCAGCCGGGTGGTGCGGACTGCCTTAGATCCCGAGGAGTACGAGGCGCTAAAGCAACAACGGGCCCGCTCAACGCCGCCCGCCGTTGGGTCAAGCCTGCAGCTTCCCCTGTGCGAAGCAGGGTCCGAAGCAACGGAAGCGCTTACCACCAGCCCCACCGCCGAGACAGCGACGGGTGCGCGCCTGAGCGTCCCCGACCAGGACTTGGGCGCGCCATCCACCGAGCTAACCGCTGAAGCCGCCAAGGTCGAGCCGGCGATCGCCCCCAAGGTCCAGGCATCTGGACCCTCCACGACCGGGTTGCCAGGGGAGCAGCCCCAATTCGGTGCCTGGGTACGCCAACAGGTGGATGGGGTTAGCCAGACCAACGCCCCTGGCTTGGGGGCCCCTGGTCCTGGGGCCGATCCCCAGGATCCCCTCGATGGCGAGCAAGGCCATGCCGCCCTTGCGCTCGACGATGCCGATGACTTTGCCGTGGAGGCTGATGAAGACAGCGACGACGGGGACGAGGACAGTGACAGCTTCCTCGGCAGCTACGGGGATCCTGGCGACGGCCAAACCTTTGTGGTGTTGCCCCTCGGCCAGGCGATCGAAGATCGCCCCAGCCTGACGGTGCAGCCCCTCGAGCCCGCCGACCTACCCGCCAGCGTTTACATGCTGGTGGACAAGACCGTGGAGCTCGACATCAAGCCCCTGCGGGACCTGCCCGAACTGGGCGCCCTGCCCGATGGGGAGGGTGACCGCCAGGCCCTCGTGCTGTATGCCAACCCCCGCCAGGCCAAGCGCTACTGCGGCCGCAACCAGCGGGTGATCAAGGTGCCCGACAGCGGCGTACTGGCACGCACCGCCCCCTACCTGCTCTCCCAGGGGGTGACCCGCCTGGTGGTGGAGGGGGCCCTCTATTCCCTGCCCGGTAGCTGATCGCCCCGGGGCAGCAGTAGGGCGGTGGCACTGCCGCCGCTGATTACACCGATCACCAGGGCCACGCCCACAAGGAAACCACTGGGTAGCTCGGGGGTGCGTCCCACCCCCAGCTTGAGACTCACTCGGGTGTTGAGGTTCTGGGCCCCCAAGCACAGCAACAGCAGCAGCAAGACCCCTCCCCCCAGGCAGGTCACCAGTAGGCGCAGGCGCAGCAACATCAGCTCGGGCCCGGTTGATGCAGCAGAGCGTAGAGCTCCCGGCGGGAGATCCCAGTTTCCACGGCTAACTGGCGAGCCGCATCACTACTACTCAGGCCTGAGGCGACCCGCTGCTCCAGCTCGCGCCTGAGGCTGGCGTCATCGGGGCGGCTGATCTCGGCCTCAGGGGCACCGCCGAGCACCACCGTGCATTCACCGATCGGAGCGATCTGGCGGAAATACTCGAGGGCAGCGCCCACGGTGGGCCCCACCTGCTGCTCATGGCGTTTGGTCAGTTCCCGGGCCACCTGCAGGGGCCGATCGCCCAGTTCGACGAGCACATCCTCCAGCAGGTCCACCAGGCGGTGGGGCGCCTCAAACAGCACCAGGGTGCGCTCCTCGCTGGCGAGCTGGCGCAGCCGGGCTCGGCGCTGCTGACCCTTGGGCGGCAGGAAGCCCTCAAAACAGAAGCGGCCACTAGGCAGGCCGCTACTCACCAGGGCCGTGGTCACGGCGCAGGGACCGGGAATGCAAATCACCGTGCGGCCGGCGGCCCGGGCGGCCGCCACCAGAGTCTCGCCCGGATCGGAGATGCCCGGCAGGCCCGCATCACTGATCACCGCCACCGCTTCACCGGCCTCGAGGGCCTCCAGCAACTGGGGGATCCGGCCGAGTTGGTTGTGCTGGTGGAAGCTCATCAGCCTGCTTTTGATGCCCAGGCCCGCCAGTAACAAGCCGCTACGCCGGGTGTCCTCGCAGGCGATTCGATGGGCTCCCTCCAGCACCTTGCGGGCCCGGGGCGACAGGTCGCCGGTGTTGCCGATCGGCGTGCCCACCAGGTAAAGCACGCCTGCGGCCGGTTCCTCGCCCTGAATCACAATGCCCCCTCTGCCCGTTCCCATGATGGCGCCCGTGCCCCCAGCCCCCCCTGCCCCCTCGGGCAGCCAGGCCTGGCTGCCCGAGGGGATTGGCGAGGCGGCCCTGCTGGCCGAGCTACGGCGCCTCAGCTGGGGAGCGGCCGCCATCCTGCGGGCCTACGGACGCGGCGAGCAGCCCCCCTACGGCTTTGCGCCGGTGCTGAGCGTCGAGGAGGGCGGCGAGGGTCCGGTCTCTGCCGCCGACCTAGCCGTGAACCAGTGGCTACTCGACGGCCTGGCCCAGGCCTTCCCCTCGGCCCCCTGGACCCTGCTCAGTGAGGAAACTGCCAAGCAGCAGCTCAGTGAGGGCGTGCCCCTGGAGGCCGAGTGGCTCTGGATCCTCGATCCCCTCGATGGCACCAAGGATTTCCTTCAGGGCACGGGCGAATACGCCGTGCACCTGGCCCTGGTGCGGGGCCAGCAGGTGGTGCTGGGGGTGGTGCTGCTGCCCGAACCGGAAGAGCTCTGGTTTGGCCTACTGGGGGGCGGAACGCCGCGGGCCTGGCGCGAAAACCGGGGGGGCGAGCGCTTCGCGCCAGCCCTCAGCTCCCGCAGCCGGCTCCCGGAGCTGGTGCTGGTGGCCAGCCGCAACCACCGCGACCAACGCCTCGAAGCCCTGGTAGCCGATCTGGCCCTGGGCGCTAGCCGGGCGATCGGCAGCGTCGGCGGCAAGGTGGCGATGATCCTGCGGGGCGAGGCCGATCTCTACCTCTCGCTCTCGGGCCGCAGCGCCCCGAAGGATTGGGACATGGCCGCCCCCGAGGCGGTGCTGCGGGCAGCGGGCGGTGCCTTCAGCCACGCCGATGGCCGGCCGCTCACCTACAACACGGGCGACGTGCGCCAAGCCGGCTGCCTGGTCGCCAGCCACGGCCCCAACCACCAGGAGCTCTGCGCCCGCAGCGCCGCCGCCTTGGCGCGGATCGATCCGGGCTTTGCCGTTTGAGGCCTGGGCCCCACCCCGCCCAGCAAAAAGCCGGCCCCAAGGGCCGGCAAGCGGCGAGGAACCTCTAGGCCCCTCGCTGATTAACCATTGAGCCAATCACCAAGGGCTCACTCGACGCCGGGCTCCTGGTCCTGTTGGGGCACGCCGCGCAGGCTGAGGTTGATGCGGCCGCGGTTGTCGATTTCGCGCACCCGCACGGTGACGACATCGCCCACCTTGACCACGTCTTCCACCTTCTCAACCCGGGCTTCCGAGAGCTGGGAGATGTGGATCATGCCTTCCTTGCCGGGCAGGATTTCCACAAACGCGCCGATCGGAATCACCCGGGTGATGGCACCGGTGAAGGTTTCACCCTCGCTAACGCGGCGGGTGAGACCTTCGATGATGCGCTGGGCTTCCTCCGCAGCGGCGCCGTCGTGGCTGGCGATCGTGACGATGCCGCCATCCTCGATGTCGATCTTGGTGTTGGTGCGCTCAGTGATGCCCTTAATCGTGCGGCCGCCGGGGCCGATCACGGTGCCGATCAGTTCCGGATCGATGCGGAAGCTGAGCAGGCGGGGGGCATGGGGGGAGAGGCCATCGCGGGGCTTGTCGATCGCTTCGAGCATCTTCTCGAGGATGTGCAGCCGGGCCGGGCGGGCCTGGTTCACGGCTTCCGCCACGGTCGTCATGGCAAGACCCGTGATCTTCATGTCCATCTGCAGGGCGGTGATGCCCTTTTCCGTGCCAGCCACCTTGAAGTCCATGTCGCCGAGGAAATCCTCGATGCCCTGGATGTCGGTGAGGATGCGCACCTCATCGCCTTCCTTGATTAGGCCCATGGCGGCGCCACTCACGGGCGCCTTCAGGGGCACGCCGGCATCCATCAGGGCCAGGGTGCTACCGCACACCGAACCCATCGAGGTGGAACCGTTGGAGCTGAGGCACTCCGACACGACCCGCAGCACGTAGGGGAAGCTTTCCTTGCTTGGCAGCACGGGGATCAACGCCCGTTCGGCCAGGGCGCCGTGGCCAATTTCGCGGCGGCCAGGGGAGCGCATCGGCCGGGTTTCACCCACCGAATAGGGGGGGAAGTTGTAGTGATGCAGATACGACTTCTCGGTGGACGGGTTGAGGTCGTCCAGCTCCTGGGCATCGCTCGGGGTGCCCAAGGTGGCACAGGAGAGCACCTGGGTCAGGCCGCGCTGGAAGAGGGCCGAACCATGGACGCGCTTGGGCAGAACCCCAGCAGCAGCGCTAATCGGACGCACTTCATCGAGGTTGCGGCCATCAACCCGCTTGCCCTCTTTGATGATCTGCTCGCGCATGAGCTTCTTGGTGAGGCTCTTGTAACTGGTCCCCAGCAGCTTGCTGTTGCCACCCACGGCCAGCTTGACGGCGTCGTTGTCCTTGAGGGCCGCGATCGTCTCACCCACCTTGGCTTTGATGACATCGAGCTTCTCGTCCCGCTCGGCCTTGGTTTGGCTGAATTGCATAAGCACCTCGCCGATGCCCTTGGCACATTCCTTCTCGAGGAAGGCGGGCACGGTGGGGTCTTCGGTTTTGGCCTCGGGCAGCACCTGCTCGATGCCGAGGTCCTTGAGCAGGGCTTGTTGGGCCTTGATCAATTCGCCCACGGCCTCGAGGCCGAAGTCGATCGCCTCAATCACGTCCTGCTCGGGCAGCTGGTTAGCGCCGGCCTCCACCATCACCACCCCATCAGGGGTGCCCGCCACCACGAGGTCGAGCTCACTGCGCTCAATCTCGCGATAGCTGGGGTTGAGGATGAAATCGTCGCCCAGCAGGCCGACGCGAACCGCGGCCATCGGTCCGGCGAAGGGGAGCTTGGCCAGCAGGCAGGCGATCGAGGCGCCGGTAACGGCGAGCACGTCGGGCGGAACCCGCTCATCGAGGGACAGCACGGTGGCCACCACCTGAATGTCGTCCCGCAGCCAGGCGGGGAACAGGGGCCGCAGGGGGCGATCAATCAGACGGGTGGTAAGGATGGCCCGTTCAGGGGGACGGCCTTCGCGGCGGAAGAAGCTGCCCGGGATGCGACCAGCGGCGTAGAGACGCTCTTCGTAGTCGCAGGTGAGGGGTAGGAAATCGATGCCCTCGCGGCCCTTGGAGCGGGTGGCAGTCACCAGGACCGACGTATCACCGCATTCGACTAACACCGAACCCCCAGCCTGGGGGGCGAAACAACCGGTGGTCAGCCGGATCTCCCGACCATCGAAGGAGATCGACTGAGTTTGTCCTTGCACTTGACCTTATGTCCGTTTTGGTGTCGCCGACCATTGTCGCATCCGGGGTTCCTGACCGTTGGTACGGCCAGGGCGGAAAGACCCCGTGGCCGTGTCGAGCAAGCTGCAAAAAAGCCCGACCAGGGCCCAAATTCGGCCTGATCAGGCTCCTGAATGGCGGGCACCCAGGGTTAGGAATTGGGATGGCGAGCGGCGCAGGCGACGCCAGGGCCAACTACCAACTTGACTTGACAACGCCGGGGAGTTCACCCTTGTGGGCACGCTCGCGGAACTGGTTGCGGCACAGGCCGAAATCGCGGTAGACACCGCGGGGCTTGCCGGTGGCCCAGCAACGGTTGCGCAGGCGAGTGGGGGCGCTGTTGCGGGGCAGGCCCTGGATCTGGCGGTGAATATCGAGGCGCTCCATCGGATCAGCCGCCGATTCGAAGGCGGTCATCAGGGCTGCGCGCTTCGCAGCGAAACGTTCCACCATCTTCTGGCGCTTCACATTGCGCGCGATCATCGACTTCTTCGCCATGCAGCTGGTGCCCTAAATCCTTTGGATGCCGAGTTTACCTCCCCGCTGGTCCGCCCCTGCCCCAGTCCTCAGGCGCTGGGGCAGAGATCCGCGAGCAGGCAGCGCTCACAGGCGGGCTTGCGGGCGTTGCAGACGGCCCGGCCGTGATAGATGAGGCGTAACGACAGGGTTTCCCAGTCCGCCTGGGGCAGCAGCTTCATCAGGTCGCGCTCGATCCGGATTGGATCGCTGTGGCGGCTGAGGCCGAGGCGGCCACTGAGGCGTCCCACGTGGGTATCGACCGTGACACCGGCATTGATGCCATAGGCATGGGCCAACACCACATTGGCGGTCTTGCGAGCCACGCCGGGCAACGGCAGCAGCTCGGCCATGGTCTGGGGCACCACGCCGCCATGGCGCTCCAGCAACAGGCGCGAGCTGGCCACGATGTGTTTGGCCTTGTTGCGGAAAAAGCCCGTGGATTGCACATAGGGCTCCACGACGCTGCTCTCCACCGCCGCCGCTGCCGCCGCATCGGGGAACCGCTCAAACAGGGCCGGCGTCACCTTGTTGACCCGCTCATCGGTGCATTGGGCCGAGAGCATGGTGGCCACCAGCAACTCCCAGGGAGTGCGCCAATCCAGGGAGCAGGTGGCATCGGGGTAGGCGTCGCCGAGCCGCCCAAAAATTTCCGGCAGGCGCTGCTTGGCCGTGGGCCGTTTTGGCTTGGCCACAGCCAGTTTCGGCTTGGCCGCAGCCTGTTTCGGCTTGCCGGCCGTCAGGGGCTGGGGGTCCGGGGCGGCGGCTCCGTCCATGGCGGCGACAGGCCCCAACCTCAATGGCCCAGCAGTTGCTGCACGGCGGGCAGCTGGCTGGTGTCCTTGACGATCAGCACCACGCTCAAACCCACCAGCAACACAAAGCCCGACTGCATAAAGGCCATTTGGAAGCGCTCCGGCAGGGGGCGGCCGCGCAGGCCCTCGATCAGCAGCAGCAGGAACTGGCCGCCATCGAGCAAAGGCAGGGGCAGGGAATTGAGCACGGCCAGGTTGATCGAGATCAGGGCCGTGAACAGATACAGGCTGCTGCCGCCCTGGTGGGCGAGGGAGGCGCCCATCTGCACGATCTTCACGGGGCCCGACACCTGGCTAGCGGTCTCGCCGAAATTGGTCACCAGGCTGACGAAGCCGCTGATGGTGCGTTTGGTCAGGGCAGCGGTGTCGCGGCTGGCCTGGCGGATCACCTCCAGGGGTCCCTTGGCGCGGCGGTAGGCCGGGGTGCCGAAGGGTTGGAGCTGGGCACCGATCTTGCCGATGCCATCGACGGCGGCGGGGGTGAGGCTGAGGCTGCGGCGGGTTCCGTTGCTCTCGGCCTCAAGCTGGAGGGTGTGGGCCGGCGATCCCTTGATGCGGCTCACCAAATTGGCCACGGCGGCCTGGCCGCCGGCCAGCCGTTGGCCCTCGATGCTGATGATCCGATCGCCCGCCACCAGGCCAGCGGCGGCGGCGGCCTGGCCTGGCGCCACGCCGGCGACCAGCACACCCGGGCTGGCGCCGTAGCCGGCGGGAATTCCCACAAACGCCCCCTGGGCCAGCAGCACGGTGAAGGCGAGCAGCAGGTTGGCGAGCACGCCGGCGGCAATCACCAGGCCCCGCTGGTGCAGGGGGCGGTTGCGCAGCAAATTGGGGTCATCCGCTGGAACCTTGCTGTCCTCGTCGTCATCGGGGAAGGAGACGAAGCCGCCCAAGGGGATCGCCCGCAGGGCGAATTGCACACCATGGCTGCGCCGCTCCAGCAGCACCGGGCCAAAGCCCACCGAGAAGCCACTTACCCGAATGCCCTGCCAGGTGGCAGCAAAAAAGTGGCCGGCTTCGTGAACCACGATCAGGCCAGCCAGGATTGCCAGTGCGGTGAGAACACCCATGCAGCACGGATCCTTATGTGAATCCATTGTGAGGCTTGGTGGCCTAGGCCCGAGGGTCGGGTCGGGCGGTCGGGGGCCGAAGGGTCACCGCCTTGGCAGGCCCAAGACTTGAGGCAGGCTCAGGCCGGTTTGAGCGCCTCGGCGCCGAAGTAGGGCACTAGGGCCGCCGGCAGGGCAACGCTGCCATCGGGCCGCTGGCCCGTTTCCAACAGGGCCGCCATCGTGCGGCCCACCGCCAGGCCGCTGCCGTTGAGGGTGTGCACCAGCCGGGTTCCCTTGGTTTCCTTCAAGCGAATCGACGCCCGCCGCGCCTGGAAATCACCGCAGGCGCTGCAACTGGAGATCTCCCGGTAGGCGCCGGCCCCCGGCAGCCACACCTCCAGGTCGTAGGTGCGGTTGGCCGAGAAGCCCAGATCGCCCGCGCAGAGCTCGATCTTGCGGTAGGGCAGCTCCAGGGCCTCAAGCACCGCCTCGGCATCGGCGGTGATCTGCTGGTGGGCCGCCGTCGACTCCTCCGGGCGCACGAACCAATACAACTCAACTTTGTTGAACTGGTGCAGGCGAATCAGGCCGCGGGTGTCGCGGCCGTAGGAGCCGGCCTCCCGGCGGAAGCAGGGCGTGTAGGCGGCGTATTTGAGCGGCAGCTGGTCGGCACTGAGCACCTCATCGCGGTGCAGGGAGGTCACCGGCACCTCGGCGGTGGGGGTGAGCCAGAGGTCGTCCTCGGCGCAGCGGAAGCTTTCCTCGGCGAACTTGGGCAGCTGGCCCGAGCCCAGCAGGCTGGCGCTATTCACCAAGATCGGAGGCATCACCTCGGTGTAGCCCTTGGAGGCGTGCAGATCCAGCATGAAGCTGATCAGGGCGCGCTCGAGGCGGGCCCCCTGGCCTAGCAGGGTGATGAAGCGGCTCTGGGCGATCCGCACCGAGCGCTCGGTTTCAAACAGACCCAGCCGCTCTCCGATCTGCCAATGCTCCTCGAGGCCTTCCTCTTGGCGGGGGGTGCCCCAGCGCTTGATCTCAACGTTGTCGGCTTCGCTTTTGCCATCCGGAGTTTCGGCGGAGGGCAGGTTGGGCAGGCTCAGCAGGTACTCGCGCAGGCGCAGGTTGAGGGCCTTTTCTTCCTCCTCGAGCACCGCCACCTGCTGCTTGAGCCGGTTGCCCTGCTCCCGCAGCTCCTTCAGCTCAGCGCCAGCTGAATCGGCGCCAGCCCTGATGCGCAGGCCCACCTCCTTGCCAACCCGATTGCCCTCGGCCTGGAGGTTGCTGCGCTGCTCTTCGAGGGTGCGTTGTTGCTGGGCGATCAACTGGGGACCGGTCAGGTCCACGCTCATGCCCCGCCGACCCAGTTGCTGGCTGATCAGCTCAGGGGTATCGCGCAGCAGACGCTGATCGAGCACGGGCCTCGGGGCAAGGAAACCGCAGCCTAGGGGCCGCCCCCGGGCCTTCCCCAAGGAGAAGGACCAAGCCAGGCCGGCTCAGGGAACCAGAGCCAAGACGAGGCTCGGCGCAGCGAAGGTGCAACGAGGGCAGATCCTTAGCTTCAGAGCACCTGAACGACTTCGTCGACTTCAGGGATGGCTTCGCGCAGCTTGCGCTCGATGCCCATCTTCAGGGTCATGGTGCTGCTGGGGCAGGAGCCGCAGGCGCCCTGGAGCCGCACCTTGACGATCGGGCCATCGATTTCGACCACTTCCACGTTGCCGCCATCGGCCATCAGGTAGGGGCGCAGCTCATCGAGGGTCCGCTCGACGTTGGCGAGGGTGAGGGCGCGGGGGTCAAGCTCGGCTGCGGTGTCATCGGCAGCAGCCGGGACTGTGTCGACTGGAGCGGTGTCGGTGCCCATCGGTCATCGGTTGAATTATCTGCAGCTTAGGAAGCAATCCCCAGGGCCTGACTGACCCTGGCGCGAGCAGCGTTCAGCCCGGCCGCCACGGGCTTGGGCCTGCCCGAGCGGGGGCAGCCCCAGGCCCTCCTTAGGATCCGTCCACTTGCGGCGGTCCACCGGGCCCGCCGGCCCGCAGCCTGTCCATGACCGACGTTCCCGTTAAGCGGATTCGCAATTTCTGCATCATTGCCCACATCGACCATGGCAAATCGACCCTGGCCGACCGCTTGCTGCAGACCACCGGCACGGTGGCGGCAAGGGACATGCAGGAGCAGTTCCTTGACAACATGGACCTGGAGCGGGAGCGCGGCATCACGATCAAGCTCCAGGCGGCCCGGATGGAATACAAAGCCGCCGATGGTGAGCTCTACATCCTCAACTTGATTGATACCCCAGGCCACGTCGATTTCTCCTACGAGGTGAGCCGCTCCCTGCAGGCCTGCGAAGGGGCCCTGCTGGTGGTGGATGCCAGCCAAGGGGTGGAAGCCCAGACCCTGGCCAATGTGTATCTTGCCCTGGAAAATGATCTCGAGATCATTCCGGTCCTTAACAAGATCGACCTCCCTGGAGCCGATCCCGTACGCATCGCCGCCGAGATCGAAGCGATCATCGGCCTCGACACCACAAACGCCATTACCTGCTCCGCCAAAACAGGAATAGGTGTGGCGGGGATCCTGCAGTCCGTGGTGGATCGGGTGCCACCGCCACCGGATCGGCTTGAGGAGCCGCTCAAGGCCCTGATCTTTGATTCCTACTACGATGCCTACCGGGGCGTGATTGTCTATTTCCGGGTGATCAGCGGAACCATTGCCCGCAAGGACAAGGTGCTGCTGATGGCCAGCGGCAAAAGCTACGAACTCGATGAAGTGGGGGTGATGGCGCCGGACCAGCGCCAGGTGGAGTCGCTCCATGCCGGCGAGGTGGGCTACCTTTCGGCCTCGATTAAGGCCGTGGCCGATGCCCGCGTCGGCGACACGATCACCCTGCTAGCCAACCCGGCCGCCGAAGCCCTGCCCGGCTACGCCGAGGCCAAGCCCATGGTGTTCTGCGGCCTATTTCCCACCGACGCCGACCAATACCCGGACCTGCGCGAGGCCCTCGACAGGCTGCAGCTCTCCGATGCGGCGCTTAAGTATGAGCCGGAAACCAGTAGCGCCATGGGCTTTGGCTTCCGCTGCGGCTTCCTGGGCCTGCTGCACATGGAGATTGTGCAGGAGCGGCTGGAGCGGGAATACGACCTGGACCTGATCGTGACGGCGCCCTCAGTGGTGTATCAAGTGAACCTGCTCGATGGCAGCGTCATGCTGGTGGATAACCCGGCCACCCTGCCCGATCCCCAGAAGCGTGAATCGATCGAAGAGCCCTACGTGAAACTGGAGATCTACACGCCCAACATCTACAACGGTGCCCTGATGGAGCTGTGCCAGGAGCGCCGCGGTGAATTCATTGATATGAAATACATCACCACCGACCGGGTCACCCTCCACTACGAAATGCCCCTAGCCGAGGTGGTAACCGACTTCTTCGACCAGATGAAGAGTCGCACCAAGGGCTACGCCTCGATGGAATACAGCCTGATCGGCTATCGCAAAAACGAATTGGTGCGCCTCGACGTGTTGATCAATGCCGAAAAAGCCGATCCCCTCACCACGATTGTGCACCGGGATAAGGCCTACAACGTGGGCAAGGGACTGGTCGAAAAACTGAAGGAATTGATTCCCCGTCAGCAGTTCAAAATTCCGATCCAGGCCTCGATCGGCAGCCGCATCATTGCCAGTGAAAGCATCAGCGCCATACGCAAAGACGTGCTAGCAAAATGCTACGGGGGCGACATTTCCCGCAAGAAAAAACTGCTGCAGAAACAGGCCAAGGGCAAAAAACGCATGAAGGCCATGGGCAAGGTGGATGTGCCCCAGGAGGCCTTCATGGCCGTGCTCAAGCTCAACCAATAGGGATTTTGGGCTGATTCCCATCCCCCAGGTGCAGGGACCGCCCGAGGGGATCTCCTGACCCAGGGACCGGAGCGCGGGGATCGCAGCAGCGAGGCCCGGGAATCCTCTGTCTCCAACCGTTGGAGGCTTGAGTTCATGGCCCAGGACCCCGCTTGCCGCTGGCCGCAGCAGCAGCTCCAGGGCGAGCCTGGATTTGTGCTGCCCCTGGCCCTGCTGGCCGGCCTGGTGCTCTCGACCAGCAGCCTGTCCCTGCTTGGCGTGGCCCTGGGCTCCCACCAGGCCCAGGCCTCCGAGCACCGCCGCCGCCAGGCCGACGACGGCCTGCACGACCTGGCCCAACTCCTTGCCGATGACCTAGTTGGGCGCCGCCCTGAGGAGCTCAACTCCTCCCGCCTCGGCCCCGACCGGCTGGACCTCGCCCTGCCGGCGGGCTGGCAGCTGGGCGACCTGCAATGGCAACCCAGCGAGCCGTCGGACCTGGGCCTGGTCGCCCTGCAGGTGACAATCAAGGGCCGCGGCGGCGAGCAGCGCCAGGCCGTTGTGCGGTTTGAGCGGTCGCTGCCGGATGGGCAGATCCGGGCCCTGCACCAGGAGGGGGCATGAACCTGGTGGAAGTGCTGCTGGCGGGATTGCTGTTCAGCCTGGCCAGCGCCGGCTCTCTCCAAGTGATGGCCGGCCTGGGCCGCTCCCTGCAGGGAACCAGCCAGGCCAAGGCCGCCGAAGCGCAGCTTGAGGCCGAACTGCGCCGCAGCCAGGCCCTCGTGCGAGCTGGGGCGGCCCAACAGCAGGCCACCGACCTGGCCTGCGACCAGCCGGCCCTGCTGCTGAGCCGCCTGCTGACGGACCCCGCCCCAACGGAAGACCAGGCCCCTGGCCTTGGCCACACCAACAGCCCAAACAGCGCAGACGGGGCCCCGGCGTCCAGCGCGGCAAACCCTGTCCCCCTGGTCCGCCAGGTGAGCGTGCTGGCCCCTGGCCTCGTGCGCTTGCAGCTAGGGGCAGCCGGGGGGCGCTGGCAACGGCAACGGCTGTTCAGCGCTGCCGCCTATGGGCTCTGTCCGCCCGGGGGAGGAACCCTGGGATGACCCTGGCAGAACAGCTGGTGGTGGTGGCGTTGCTCGGTGGCCTGGGCTGCTGGGGCCTGGCCATTGGCCAGGAAAAACGGCAACGCCAAAAGGTGGAGGCCGTGGCCGGTGAACTGCTGGCCGGCCTCCAGCTAGCGAGGGCCGGGGCAGAACGCCGCCAGCTCGCCTGTGGCCTCAGCCTGGATCCGGAAGGCTGGCAGGAGCCGGCAGGTGGCAGCCTGCCGGCCTGCGCCCCGGGCTTGAAACGGTTCGGCGACGCCGTCACCCTGGCCCACAGCTTCCCCGCCACCCTGCGCTTCAGCGCCAACGGCCTGGTGATCGATGGCGGCGTGGCCGTGCTGAGCCAATCGGGCACGGGTCTGCGCCGCTGCCTGGTGATGGCCCTGCCCCTGGGGTTGGTGCGCCTGGGCCGCTACGACGCCGATCCCGCCGGCCCCTTGAGTGCCACCCAGTGCCAGGCGGAGCGATGAACAAACCCCTCCAAGGACTCCAGAGCAGCCCGCACCTGCTAGCGACCCTGAAGGCTGCCGATCGTCCATGGGCCCTGGAGCCCCAGGGGTCTTACGGCTTCACCTTGGTAGAACTGCTTTTGGCCCTGGGGCTGGGTTTGTTGGTGGCGGCCTGGCTGATCGAGGCCCTGCTGGCCCATGGCTCCCTCGGCGCCAAATTGGTGGACCGGCTGCATCAACGGGAATTCGAACGCCGGGCCCGTCGCCTCATCGAAGACGACCGCCGCTTGGCCAACCTGGCCACCAGCCAACCGGGGAGCCAAGCCCCCGCCTGCAACCTGGCCGGGCGCCAACCGTTACTCCATCTGCAATTGCCCAATGGCAGACCTGCAATCACCTGGAGCCTGGGGTCCGCGCCATCCTCCATCTGGCGGGGCCAGGTGTTGATGCGTTGCGGTCCGGCCTACGGCCTCGATGGCCAGCCCAGCCTCACGGGCAGCTGGCAAAACCGGGTGGTGCTCGATCGGGCTGAGGGATTTGAGATTCCCCTCTAAGGCCTGCTAAGCCCATGGCCCCGATTAGGGACCTTGCCTGCATCAGATTTCGGCGCAATTGCGGCCGATTATTGGATCTCCAGCCCAAAGATGGCGCGATCGGTGGAGCTGCCTGGCAGGAAGGGCAGTTGGTCCCCGCGGATCGGCTGCCCCTGGGGGCCGAAGAAGGCCAAGGTGTTGATGGTGCCGACCTGGCCCGCTGGAACAGCGCGGCTGATCTCCACGGCCGGTTGGTTCTGACGCAACCGCAACGGCAAACAGGGTCGATCTGGTTGGCCTTGCAGACAGAGATCGGCTCCGCCAACCCCTGGTGCCAGGGTTAGCCAAAGGCGCCTTTGCCGGCTCTGGAGCCGACTGGCCACGGGAGCCGGGAGATCCTGGTCGCGGTAGACAAACAAGCCATTGCTCAACAGGGGGGTGGCCCAGATGCGAACCCGGGGCCGATCCCCTTGTTCGAGCAGCAGGTCAGAGCCCTCAGGCACAAACCATTGATTAGGCCTCAGCACAACCCCAGCCCAGCGATAGCCCACCGCCCGTTGGGGGAAGTCCGGGATCCGGCGATGCAGCGAGGCGAGCCCCTTGATCAAGGTCCCAGCGGACTGATTTAGGCGAAACAGGGCATAGCCATCGGTGCTGACCTGGCAACCCTGGACCCGCTGGCAGAGGGCCAAACCCTGGCCAAGGGAATCCATGGCGCCCAAATCAAGGGCGAACAACTGATACCCCAGCTCGCTGGCCAGCTGGGCCTCCGCCGGCAGTCCCTGAGTGGAAACCTGGGCAAAGAGCAGGTCGGCTGGGCCGAGCTTGAAGGTGCCGTAATTGCTGGCAATGCCGCCGGCAGGGAAGGCCAAGAAGCTGTCATAGAGACCGCTGCGAAAACGGCTTTCAACGGTGCCGGGCTCGGGGAAGGTGGTGTACGGAGCAAACCACACCCGAGGGAGGGAACCAGGGCCTGAACGCTGCAAAAACTGGGCCAGGGAGCCCGGGGCAGGGCCTCGAGCAACCGGTTGCTGCAGGATCGAGCGAAACGCCAGCCAGCGGCTGCTGGTGAGCAGTTCGAAGAAGATCCAGAGGGCCAAGAGCCCAAAAAACACAAAACTGCGATCACGGCTGCCGGTAGCGCTCATGGGAACCTCCGCCGCAGGGAGGCATCCAGCAGGGAGGCCAACAGCAACACGCTGGCGCCGTACACAAACACCGTGTAGCGATTGAGCGACCGCAGTACGGGACTAACAAAGACTGCAAATAGGGTTCCGAAGCCGCCCATGGTCATGCAGAACAGGCCTAAGAAGGTGACAAGGCCGAGGAGCAGGGCAAAAAAGCGAACGGCACTGCTCTGCCGATCGGGCGAGTCCTCTCTGGGATGGCGCCGGGCCAGCTGCCAGAGGCCCACCAACCAGGCGAGCGGAATCAGCAAGCTGCCACTCGAACGCCAATAGGACTCCGTGCCCGTGGCCACGCCGCCCTGAACAAAAGCCTGATTCACCGCC
>CAMCMT010000051.1 GCA_945875915.1 Synechococcus sp. UW140
GCCTCCTTTTCCTCCTGGCGGGCCCGCAGGTTGACCGGCGGGCCTGCCTGCTCTCGTCCCATGGCCTCGGCCTGGACTCCGCCCTGGGCCTTGGCGAGGGCCCGAGCAGCTGCCGCGGCCCGGGCATGGGGGCTGGGGGACTCAGCGCTAGCGGGCGGGCCCTGGTGGATCCCAGGGTCTGGCAAACCGCCCGATGGCTCCACCCCTGGGGGCCGCCTGACACCCACGGTGGAACCTGGAGTGGGGGCCTGGCTTGTTGGGGCGGCGGCGACCTCCAATGGGGGAAAGGCAGCAGCAGCCGGCTCGGCCAGGGGCTGGGGCACCAGCACCACCGTGCGATCTGCCCGGGCCACCGGGCCCGTGCTCTCCGGCATCGCCAGCTGTTGGCTGGCCGCTAGGGCCTGGGCAGCGGAGGCAAACCGCTGGGCGGGATCCTCTGCCAGCAGACGCCCCATGGCCGCCGCCAGGGCCGGTTCGGCATCGAGGCTGGCCGGCCAGCGCCAGGCGAGGGACACCGGATCGAGCAGGGCGGCGGGTTCTTCTCCAGAAAGCAGTACCAGGGCTACTACGCCCAGGCCATACAGGTCCATCCAGGGCTCGGCCGGGGCGCCAGCCACCAGCTCTGGCGGCCCGTAGCCCGGGGTCACGCCGGCCGCGGCGGCCCCCCCAGCACCAGCGGCGACGACACTGCCCCGCACCAGGCCGAAATCGAGCAGCACCGGCAGGCCATCCCGTTCGCGGCGCAACAGGTTGGCTGGGGTGAGGTCGCCATGGATGAGGTCCTGGCTGTGCAGCACAGCCAACACCGGCAACAGCTGGCGCAGCAACAACACGACCTCCCCAGCGCCGAAGACCAGCTGGCGCTGGCTGCGGGCCGCCTGCAGGTCGGCGTAGGTGCGGCCCTCCTGCCATTCCCGCGGAAACCACAGATCGCCGGCCGCCTCGATCAGGGCTCCGAAGCGGGGCACCTGGGGATGGAGCACCCCCTGGAGCCGGCCCCAAACCTGGCGCAGGGCCTGCTGCTGGGGCCCTGGTCCCAGCTGGCGCAACACCATCGGCGCCCCGCCCGCCAACTGGTCACTGGCACGCCACAGCACTCCCTGGCCGCCGCGGGACAATTCCGCCTCAAGCCGATAGCGCTCGGCGATCAGCTGGCCTACCGCCACCTGGCTCATGGCTCTCTCTTGGCTGGCACGGCCAGGGAAGGGTGGCGCTCAGGTTGCTGCAACCCCTTCCCTGCTAGCCAGTCGGCGTCATAGAGCCGTGACCGATAGCGATCACCGCTGTCGCACAACACCGTGACAATCGTGTGGCCAGGACCGAGGCGCCGGGCCGTTTCCACCGCCGCCGCCACGTTGATCCCCACCGAGCCCCCCAGGAACAGGCCCTCCTGCCAAAGCAGGCCATAAATGGTGTCGAGGGCGTCCTGGTCGCTGACGCGCACGGCATCGTCGATCGGGGCGCCCTCCAGGTTGGCGGTGATCCGGCTGTTACCGATGCCCTCGGTGATCGAGCTGCCCTCAAGGCTGAGCTCCCCCTGCTTCACCCAGGCGTAAAGGGCGCTGCCATGGGGATCGGCCAGCACGCAGCGCACCTGGGGGTTTTGCTGCTTGAGATAGAGCGCCACACCGGCATAGGTGCCGCCAGTACCCGTGGCCGCCACCCAGGCATCGACCTTGCCGCCGGTCTGGTCCCAGATCTCGGGACCAGTGCTGTTGAAGTGGGCCCGGCGGTTGGCCAGATTGTCGAATTGGTTGGCCCAAACGGCGCCAGGTGTTTCGGCGGCGATCCGGCCGGAGAGCCGCACGTAGTTGTTGGGGTCCCGGTAGGGAACGGCCGGCACGGTACGCACCTCAGCGCCAAGGCTGCGCATCAGGCCGATCTTCTCCGCCGACTGGGTGTCGGGAATCACAATCAGGGCCCGGTAGCCACGGGCGTTGCAGAGGTGGGTGAGGCCGATGCCGGTGTTGCCGGCCGTGCCCTCCACCACCGTGCCCCCGGGGGCGAGCAGCCCCTGTTCCTCCGCCTCCAGCAGGATGCCCAGGGCGGCCCGGTCCTTGACCGAGCCGCCGGGGTTCATGAATTCAGCCTTGCCGAGGATTTCGCAGCCGGTGAGATCGCTAAGGGCATTGAGCCGTATCAGGGGGGTATGGCCCACGGCGCCCACAAATCCGGCTGTGATCCCCCCCATGCGCTGGCCTGACGATGGCGTGAACTGGTGCCGCGATCGTAGGGGCGGCTGACGCCCGAACCGAAGGCTTCTAGGGTCTTCCCAAACACTCCGCGCTAATGCCCCGGTCTCCCACCGCCACGGGGCTATTGCCGCGGCTGCGGGAGATCCGGTCGGCCAGCGAAGCCCTGATCGCACCCCTGGAACCGGAAGACCTCTGCCTGCAGGGGATGGCCGATGCCAGTCCGCCGAAATGGCACCTGGGCCACACCAGCTGGTTTTTTGAGGAGTTCCTGCTCAAGCATCCGGAACTTTTGCCCCTGGTGGCCCCCTACGAGCCCTCAGACAGCCGCTGGGGCTACCTGTTCAATTCCTATTACGACGCCGTTGGCGCCCGCCACCCCCGGCCCCAGCGGGGCCTGCTGACCCGGCCCGGGATTGGGGAGCTCCTGGCCTGGCGCCAGCGGGTCAGCTCCGGCCTGGAGCGCTTGCTGGCACGGCTGGACGGGCTCGATCCCCAGCAGGCGGCAGCACCCCTGGCCCTGGTCGAGCTGGGTCTGCAACACGAGCAACAGCACCAGGAGCTGCTGCTGATGGACCTGCTGGACGGCTTCAGCCGCAATCCACTCGAACCCAGCTACAGCCTCGCCAGTGATGGTCCGGAAAACCGCTTTGAAGCGCGCGCCCGCGCGGGAACGGAGCCTGGCCAGACCTCCGCTTGGCTGGACCACCCCGGGGGCTTGGTGGCGATCGGCCAGCCCCAGGGCGAGGTCGGCCCAGAGTCTGCCGTCGGCGGCTTCCATTTCGATAACGAGGGACCCCGTCACCGCGTTTGGCTTGAGTCCTTCGCGATCGCCCGCCAGCTAGTGAGTAATGGCGCCTTTGAAGGGTTCATCGCCGATGGCGGCTACCGGCGTCCCGAACTGTGGATGAGCGAAGGCTGGGCCGTGGCCAACCAGCGGGGCTGGCAGGCCCCCCGCTACTGGCGCGGCGACTGGGAATTCACCCTGGCCGGGCGCCGGCCCCGCCACCCCGAGGCGCCGGTGCGCCACCTCAGCTGGTTTGAGGCCGACGCCTTCGCCCGCTGGGCTGGGGCGCGCCTACCCAGCGAGGCGGAATGGGAGATCACGGCCCAAGGGCTGGACCAGGCCCAGGGGCTGCTGTGGCAGTGGACCGCCAGCCCCTATCGGCCCTATCCGGGCTTTGCCACTGCGCCCGGCGCCGTCGGCGAATACAACGGCAAATTCATGACCTCCCAGTTCGTCTTGCGGGGCAGCAGCTTCCTCACCCCCGCCGGCCATGAACGGCTGACTTACCGCAACTTCTTCCCCCCGTCCAGCCGCTGGATGGCTGCGGGCCTGCGGCTGGCCCGGGGGGGCGAACCCCAGTGAAGGACCCAGAGACAGTCCCAGGGTGGCTGAATCTGGGCGGCTGCGATGCCGGCAGCCGGGAGGCGAGCCGCCTGGCCTCTCCTGAGGTGATTGATCTGCACCCGGCGCCTGCGGACATGGAGCGCCTGGTGATCGAGGGGCTCAGCCGCAACCCAAAGCAACTGCCCGCCTGGTTCCTCTACGACGACGAAGGTTCAAGGCTTTTTGAGCTGATCTGCGAGCAACCCGAATACAGCCTCACCCGCACCGAAACCGCCCTGCTCGAACTGGAGGCCCCGGCCATCGCTGCGGCCCTGGGGCAAGGGGTATTGGTGGAATTCGGGGCTGGCAGTGCCCGCAAGGTGGGCCCCCTGCTGGAGGCCATGGCCCGCCAGGCGACCCCGGCGGCCAACCCCGCGCCCGGGCAGCCGGCCTACGTAGCCCTCGACATCAGTGCCAGCCACCTGCAGGAGGCCTGCGACCGCCTGCAACGGCGCCATCCCCAGGTGCCCATGCTCGGCATCTGCTGCGACTACAGCCAGCTGGAGGCCCTGCCCAGCCACCCGTTGCTCAATGGCCAGGCCCACCTGGGCTTTTTCCCCGGCAGCTCCCTGGGCAACTTCGAACCGGCCGCGGCCCAGGAGCTGCTGGCCCAGTTCCGGCACTTACTGGGCCCGGGCGGCAAATTGCTGATCGGCATCGACCAACCGAAAGCCCGCGAGCGCCTCGAGGCCGCCTACAACGATCGGGCCGGTGTTTCGGCCGCTTTTGCCCGCAACCTGCTGACCCGGCTCAACCGCGATCTCGCTGGCGATTTCAACCCCCAGGCCTTCCGCTATCGGGCCCGCTGGCAGGCGGCCGAAAGCCGCATCGAAATGGCCTTGGTCAGTGAGGAACCCCAACGGGTGCAGCTGGCGGGCCAAACCTGGACCTTTGCCAGCGGCGAACCCCTGATCACCGAAACCAGTGCCAAGTACGGCGCCGAGGCCTTCCTGGCCCTGGCCGCCCCGGCCGGTTGGCGCGGGGCGGCCCGCTGGAGCGACCCTGATCACGACCTCTGCCTGCACCTCCTGGTACAGGCAGACTGAGCCCAATCGCCCCTAAGCCCATGTCCCGGGAAGAGCAACGCCAGGCGGTACGCCAAATGCGCGAGAGCCTGATCGGCCAGCTGGAGACCCTCTACCTGGACGCCTTCGACCAGCTCACAACCCAGAACCTGGGCGAAGGGGGCATCGCCCGACTCACCCAGCTGCTGCTGCGCTCCCGGGAAGCGGCGATCACACCCCTCCAGGAGGAGATCGAAGCGCCCCTGATCACCCGGGCCCCGGAGCCGGCGCCATGAGCACCGGCCCAGGTGGCTGGTTCGAGCAACTCGAAGCCCAGCTGGAGCGCCAACTAGAAACCTTTCTGGCCGCCAATCCCGCCCAGGAGGCCCTGCTGCAGGAGCAGGAACAGCAGGAGAAGCAGCAACGGCTGAAGCGCCGCCGCCTGGAGTTGCAGGGCCAGGCGGACCTGGCGCGCACCGGGCTGCTGGCCCTGGTGGCCGAGATCAACCAGTGGCAGCAACGGGTGCAACGGGCCCGGGACGCCGGCGCCGAGGACCTGGCCGGCCGGGCCGAACGGCACCTGGGCCAATTGATGGGCCAGGGCCGCGACCGCTGGCAGGCCCTCGCCGAACTGGGCCGTTCCTTCCAGGCCGTGGAAGCCGAGCTGGAGCAGCTAGCCCGCCAGGCCCCTGCGCCCGCCCAGGCATCAGCAGGCAGTGCCCGGGCTGGGGGCCCCCAAGCCTCCCAGCCGAAAGGCGGATCCGAGCCCGAACCCCTTGACCAGGCCTGGGCGGCCTTTGAAGCCCAACAGGCCCTTGAGGACCTCCGCCGCCGCCAGGGCTGAAGCCCATGGAATTTCTGCTCTCGAAACTGATACCCCTGGCCCTCTACCCCCTGGGTCTGGGCCTACTGCTGCAACTCAGTGGCCAACTGGGCCAGGCCCGCCGCCGCCGCTGGGGGGCCTGGCTATCGGGGGGCGGCATCGCCCTGGTCTGGCTGCTGGCCATGCCCTGGACCAGCCGGCAATTGATCTGGGGCCTGGAAGAGCGCAGCGCCGCCCTCACCCCCAAGTTGATCCCCACGGCCGATGCGGTGGTGGTGCTGGGGGGTGGCCTGCGGCCAGCCCTGGCCCCCCGCCAGGGGGTGGAGGTGGCCGAAGGGGGCGACCGGCTGCTCACCGGCCTGCGGCTACTGCGCCAAAACAAAGCCCCGCTGCTGGTCACTAGCGGCGCCCGGGTTAGTTTCACGGCCGACGATCCCGCCCCGCCGGAGGCCCTCTGGGCCCGGGACCTGGCCCTGGAACTGGGGGTGCCGGCCCACCGGATCCTCACCAACCCCGACTCCCGCACCACCGCCGAAGAGGCCCGCGACATCGGCTCCCTGGGCCGCTCCCGCCAGTGGCATCGCATCGTGCTGGTGACCAGCGCCTTCCACATGCCCCGGGCCCTGGCAACTTTTCGGCAACGCAGTGGCCTGGAGGTGATCCCCGTGGCCTGCGATTACCAGCTGCCTAGCCGTGCCAACTATGGCCGCCCGACCCTGGGCAACAGCCTCAAAAGCCTGTTACCCGATGCCGAATTCCTCTATCTGAGCACTGTTGCCTTGAAGGAACACATCGGCCTCTTGGCCTATCGCTTCAAGGGTTGGTCCTGAGGGCTAGCCCTAGGCCTATTTCTTGGGTGCAGGGGGCACCAGGCTGACGCCCTCCGGGGGAGGCGTGGGATCGGGATCGGCAATCAGCATGTGCTGCAACACGATCTCGGGGCGTTCACTATCGCGCCAGCGGATGCGATAGGCGGGCATCTTAGTGCCGCGGCTGGTGGTCTGCTCCACCGGCTCCATCACCCAACCCCGGCGGGAGCGTCCCTGCGGGTTGCGCTTGACCACTGGGTCCGCATGTTTGAAGCGGAAACCGACGCGCTCACCGCTCATATTCAGGAGAGCCCCGTGCGGGGAGATTGCCTACTGTGACCAATTATCCCATTGCGTCGGCAGCGGACCTAACGACCAGACCCCATACACCCCTTGACAGGGGAGGGTCGGCGCTTTGCTCAAGGTTCCTGGTGCCCCTGGGGATGCCCTTCTGGCCGCACCTCGGGCCTTAGCAAGGGGAAGGCAATCACGTCCCGAATTGAGGGACTGTCGGTGAGCAGCATCACCAGGCGATCGATGCCGATGCCCAGACCGCCCGTGGGGGGCATGCCCACCTCCAGGGCCTGGAGGAAGTCCTCATCCACCCCCTGGGCTTCGAGGTCGCCGGCGGCGCGGCGATCCTGCTGGGCTTCCAGGCGCTGGCGCTGGTCAACCGGATCGGTCAGTTCGCTGAAGGCATTGGCCGTTTCGCGGCCGACGATGAACAGTTCAAAACGCTCCACCAGGCCCGGCTTGCTGCGGTGGTTGCGGGCCAGGGGAGAGATCTCCACCGGGTAATCGGTCACGAAGGTGGGCTGGATCAGGTCCGCTTCCACGGTCTGCTCGAAGGCCTCGTTGAGCAGCCGACCCACCGAATCGGCCAGGGCCGGAGCCTCCAGCCCCTTCGCCGCCATGGCGGCAGCCGCCTCCTCCCGGCTGGTGAAGGCGTTGAAATCAAGGCCGCAGGCCTGCTCCACCAACTCATGCATGGTCCCCCGCCGCCAGGGGGGCGTGAGATCGATCTCCGTGCCCTGGTAGGTGATGGTGGTGCTGCCGCAGACCTGCTCACACACCGAGGCAATCAGCTGCTCGGTGAGGTCCATCATGTCGGTGTAATCGGCATAGGCCTGGTAGATCTCCACCGAGGTGAATTCAGGGTTATGGCGCGTGCTGATGCCCTCATTGCGGAAGATCCGGCCCAGCTCATAGACCCGCTCAAAACCGCCGACCACCAGCCGCTTGAGGTGGAGTTCGGTGGCGATTCGCAGGGTGAGGGGTAGGTCGAGGGCGTTGTGGTGGGTTTCAAAGGGCCGGGCATCGGCGCCGCCGGGCACGCTCTGCAACACCGGCGTTTCGATCTCGAGAAAGTCCCGTTCATCGAGCCAGCGCCGCATGGCGCTCACCATGCGGGCCCGGCGGCGGAAGGTTTCGCGGGTCTGGGGCGACACGATCAGGTCGAGGTAGCGCTGGCGATAGCGCGTCTCCACATCGGCCAGGCCATGCCACTTATCGGGCAGGGGCTGGAGTCCCTTGGTCAACATCCACCAGGCCGTGACCTTCACCGACAGCTCGCCCCGGTCGGTGCGGCGCAGGGTTCCTCGCACGCCGATCAGGTCGCCGGCATCCACCAGGGAGGTGATCTGGGCGTAGCTGCCCAGGGCAGCCGCTCCATCTGCTAAGGCCACCTCGGGAGGGGGCCCATCCAAGGTGGACTTCTCCAGGTAAAGCTGGATCGGGCCTGTCTCATCGGCGAGGGTGAAGAAGGCCAGCTTGCCCATCACCCGCCGCGTCATCACCCGGCCGGCGACGGCCACCTCCAGGTCCCGCTCTTCGCCCTTAGCCAGGTCGGCATGGTCCTGCTGCAGGGCCGCGGTGCGGTGGCTGGGATCAAAACGCAGGGCATAGGGCCCCTGGCCCAGCTCCGCCAGGGCGCGGGCTTTCTCAAGGCGGGTCTCGCGCAGCTCCGACAAGGCAGCAGGGCTCTCAGTTGGGTTCCATCCTGCAGGAACGCAGGGGAAGCGGGACCGCCAGGAGGTCAGCTGGTTTGCAGGCTCTGGGCAAACTGGCAAGGATCGGCTTCAAGCCAATCCTTCAGTTACCCATCAACCGGCCGCGGCGGCCAAGGCCTGTTCGCCCGTGCGTTGGGAGGCATAGCCCGTGCCGCGCACGGTGAGGATCAGTTCCGGGTTGCGGGGATCGGGCTCGAGCTTGCCCCGCAGCCGAGCCACGTAGACATCCACCACCCGCAGGTCGGCGGCTCTGCGCGGCGGGTAGCCCCAGAGCTGCTCGAGGATCTCGGCCCGGGGCACCACCCGGCCGGGCTCCCGGAACAGCAGCTCCAGCAGGCTGAATTCGGTGTAAGTGAGGCCAATGCGCTCGCCATCGCGGGTCACCTGGCGGCGGTTGGTGTCCACCACCAGGTCGCCCACCCGCAACACGCCCTGGCCGGCCGTGACTTCGCGGGGTTCGGCGGTTGCGGAGCCCCGGCCAACCCGGCGCAGGATCGTGGCGATCCGGGCTTCCAGTTCCTTGGGGCTGAAGGGCTTGGGCAGGTAATCGTCGGCGCCCAGATCGAGGCCGGCCACCCGCTCAGTGATGGCATCAAGGGCCGAGAGGAAGATGATCGGCACGCAGGATTCGGCCCGCAGGCGACGACAGACGGCGAAGCCATCCAGCTTCGGCAACATCACATCGAGCACCACCAGATCCGGCTGCTCCTGGTGGAACAGGGCCAGGGCCTCCTCGCCATCTTCGGCGCAGATCACCCGATATCCGGCCAGATGCAGACGCATCACCAGAACCCGGCGCACGGCCGCCTCGTCATCAACCACCAACACGGTGGCCCGATGGTCCCCTTTGGCGGGTGGCTGGCCGACTGGGGAGTCCAGCTCCTGACCTGGATCGATGTCCAGCTCGTTGGCCATCCCCCCAGGCGCCTGGGGAGAAAGGCTGGCTTCTACGAGTATCCCGGGATCCCTGGCCTGATCGGAGCTGTCCTGACTGATAGAACCCTGCTGGTGTAGGGGCTGATCCTCCAGGGACATATCCGTGCCAGGTATTAAGAAGCGCAACCATACCCCTTGCCAACAGCGTTTCCCTGGCCTACGGCCTCGAAAAGAGCAGCAAATCGGGAGATTTAAGGTTTTCTTCGTTTCCTCACAGGCCAGGGCCTGGGGCCTGTTCAGGGCCAGCGAGCTGTGGCATAGCTGTTCCATTGGCGCTCGGCCTCGGCCAGGGCCTGATCACTGCTGATCTGGCCAAGCATGGCCCGTTGCAGCTGGGTGTAGATCACGGTCTGCAGCCGCTTGACCCCCGGGCTGGGGGGCACCAACACCTGGGCCTGCCCCAGGGTTTGCACCGACAGCTGCCGGGCCTGGCGCACCAGCCGCCCCGGGGCATCGGCGGGCCGCTCCAGGTCCAGATCGGCCGCCACGGCCTTCAGGGCTGCCTTGGCAGACGGCAACACCCTGGCCTGGTTGGCGAAGCGGGCCTGGTTGGGCCCATCGGTAAGGAACAGGGCAAAACTGAGGGCCTCCTTGGGCAGGGCCGTCTGGCGCGAGATCGCCAGGTTCATCACGGCCACATTCGATGCACCGCCAGGCCCCACTAGGGGGGGATAGGGGGCGGTCACGGCGGCAACCCGGGGGGCATTGGTGCCAATCGCCCGCAGGTACTCGGCGCCGCTGGCCACTTGGGCCAGGTCGCCGCTCTGATAGAGCTCGATGGCCCGGCGGTAGCCCTGGCTGACCACTTCCCGGGGCAGCAGGCCGCGCCGGTAGAGGTCGCTCCAGAAGGCAAAGGCGCGGCGGCCGGCGGGACTGTTGAAGGCGGCCCGATGGCGGCCATCGAGCAGGGTCACCCCCATCTGCACCATCGACTCCAGCAATTCGGCCGAATCATCCGGCACCACGGTGACAAACAGGGCGTAGCGGCCGGTGCGCCGTTTCACCGCCTCCGCGTAGGCGGGCACCTCGGCCCAGGTGGCGGGCGGCTTGGCGTAGCCGGCCTGGCTGAGCAGCTGGCGGTTGGCCAGGGTGATGCGGGTGGTGAGGTACCAGGGCAGCGTGTACTGGTGCCGGGTAGGAACGCCCGCCAGCGGCGGTCCCTCGCTGCGGCCAGCGCCCCAGACCGAAGGGATATAGGTGCTGGCGGTGGGAGCCGGTAGGAGCGGATCAAGGGGCAGCAGGCCGCCCTTGCTGGCCAGGTTGGCGGCAAACAGGGGATTGAGATTCACCACATCCGGTGCCGTGCGGGCAAACACGGCCGCCAACAACTTGCGCTCCACCGACCCCCAGGGCAGGTCAACCCAATGAACCTTGACGCCGGGATGGAGCGCCTCCCAATCGGCAATCACCGCCTGGAGATAGCCGTTGAATTTGGGCGAGAGGTCCAGGGTCCAGAACTCGATTTGCCGCTGGGCTGGCTTCTGCGCCTGCGGAGGGGCCGTACAACCCCCAAGGGCCACGGCCAACGCCAGCCCCAAGCCAACCTGCCGCCCCCGGCAAACGGCGAGGTCCAGGCCCAGCCCTAAGGCCTCCAGCCTGCCGGCCCAACGGGCCCCCAATCGCCTAGGTCCAGCCATCGTCCCAGCTTGGCAGGCCCCGGTGGCCCTACCCCATGGGGCTCCACCGACCAGGGGGATGGAACACCCGGGTGAAAGGGTGGAACTGTGAAGGCAAGACGCCCCAACCAGGTGGCGCATCATTGTTTCCACAACCTCCTTGACCAACCCCATGGGCGTGAACTCCGTCACCCTTGTCGGCCGGGCCGGCCGCGACCCCGAGGTCCGCTATTTCGAATCGGGCACCGTGGTGGCCAACCTCACCCTGGCCGTGAACCGCCGCAGCTCCAACGATGAACCGGACTGGTTCAACCTCGAGATCTGGGGCAAGCAGGCCCAGGTGGCCGCCGACTACGTCAAGAAAGGCTCCCTGCTGGGCATCATTGGCTCCTTCAAACTCGACCGCTGGACCGATCGGGCCACCGGCGAAGAGCGCAGCAAGCCGGTGGTGCGCGTCGACCGGCTCGAATTGCTGGGCTCGAAGCGGGACGTGGACCAGGGCGGCGCTGGCTTCGCTGGGGCTGGCTACGGCGGCGGCGAACCCAGCGAAGAGGAAGTGCCGTTCTGAGGGGTACCCGCCAGCGGGCGGCGCTCAGCTTCTGGCCGAGCGCCGCTTCCAGAGGCGCAAGCCCAGGGCGGCAATGCCGACGAGAAGCGCCAAGGCCACGAGGCCATTGACGCTCCCCTCCACGGGCTTGACCCAGGCGAGCACCTGCTGCCATTGCTTACCCAGAACCCAGCCAGCACTTGTTAGGGCCAGGTTCCAGACCAGGCTGCCGGCCGTGGTCCAGAACAGAAACGGCCCTAGGGGCATCATCTCCACCCCTGCCGGCACGGAAATCAGGGTGCGGATGGCGGGGATCAACCGGCCCCAGAACACCACGGCCGCGCCGTGGCGTTGAAACCAGCCCCGGGAAGCGTCGAGCTCCTTAACGGACAGGCCCACCCAGCGGCCATGGCGCTCCACCAGCCCCTTGAGCCGCTGCTCATTCACCAAACGTCCCAAGCCGTACCAGGGCAAGGCGCCCACCACGGTGCCGGCCAGGCCCGCCAGCACCACCAACACGAAATTGAGCTTGCCCTGGCCCACATAAAAGCCGGCCAGGGGCATGATCAGCTCCGAAGGAATCGGCGGGATCACGTTTTCCAGCACCATGGCGGCAAAAATGCCGCCATAGCCCCACTGGCCAACCCACTGCTCCACCAGGCCGTTGAGGGATTGAAGGAATTGCGCCACCTGCGGTTCCGCCAGGAATCTGACTCCGAGTGTGGCCCAGCCCGCGCCCTGGCAGGACTCCGAACCTGGACGCGGGCCCCCTTTCGGGCCAAAGGCCGGCCCCTAAGAATTCAACCCAAGGTTGGCGGCCATCAAAAAGCCCGGCCATTGGCCGGGCTAAAGGGGTTCAGGTCATCGGCCTGGGCCCAGCGGCAATCAGTAGCGGTAGTGATCCGGCTTGTAGGGGCCAGCCACGGGGATATTGAGGTAGGCGGCTTGGGTGTCGCTCAGCTCGGTGAGCTTGGCGCCAATTTTCTCTAAGTGCAGGCGAGCCACCATCTCATCGAGGTGCTTCGGCAGCACATAGACCTCCTTGCCGTACTCGTCGCCTTTGGTGAACAGTTCGATCTGGGCCAACACCTGGTTGGTGAAGGAGTTGCTCATCACGAAGCTGGGGTGGCCGGTGCCACAGCCCAGGTTCACCAAGCGGCCTTCGGCCAGCAGGATGATGCGGTTGCCATTGGGCAACACGATGTGATCGACCTGGGGTTTGATGTTATCCCAAGTGTATTGCTTGAGGGACGCCACATCGATTTCGTTGTCGAAGTGACCGATATTGCAGACGATCGCCTGATCCTTCATGGCAATCAGGTGATCGTGGCGGATCACCTGGAAGTTGCCGGTGGCGGTCACAAAGATGTCGACATCGCCAACCACCTCATCAAGGCGCACAACCCGGTAGCCCTCCATGGCCGCCTGCAGGGCGCAGATCGGATCGATTTCGGCGATCATCACCGTGGCACCGAGGCCGCGCAGGGACTGGGCCGAACCCTTGCCCACATCGCCGTAGCCGAGCACCAGGGCCACCTTGCCAGCCACCATCACGTCGGTGGCGCGCTTGATGCCATCCACCAGGGATTCGCGGCAGCCGTAGAGGTTGTCGAACTTGCTCTTGGTGACCGAGTCGTTGACGTTGATCGCCGGAAAGGGTAATCCACCGGTCTTCTGCATCTGATAGAGACGGGCCACGCCGGTGGTGGTCTCTTCAGTGACGCCCTGAATGTTGGCGTAGATGCGGGAATAGAAGCCAGGCTGGGCAGCGAGTTTTTGGCGAATCGAATTGAAGAGGGCGATTTCCTCTTCGTTGGAGGGGTTGGCAAGAACGGAAAGATCCTTCTCCGCCTGGGTACCCAGCACCACCAAGCCGGTGGCATCACCACCGTCGTCGAGGATCATGTTGGGCGTGCCGCCATCGCCCCACTCGAGGATGCGATGGGTGAAGGCCCAATACTCATCCAAGGTTTCGCCCTTGTAGGCGAACACAGGGATGTTGGCTGCCGCAATCGCGGCAGCGGCGTGGTCCTGGGTGGAGAAAATGTTGCAGCTGGCCCAGCGCACTTCGGCGCCGAGGGCCACCAGGGTTTCGATCAGAACGGCCGTCTGGATCGTCATGTGCAGGCTGCCGGCAATGCGGGCACCCTTGAGCGGTTGCTCGGTACCGAACTTGCGGCGCAGGGCCATCAGGCCCGGCATCTCGGTTTCGGCAATGGCGATCTCCTTACGGCCCCAATCGGCCAGGCCGATGTCGGCGATCATGTAAGACGACACTGCGGTTGGCGTAGCCACCATGGAAACGAACACTCCCGACTGGGAGGGCGATGGGTTGGAAATATCTGCAGAGTCGCCGAGGCTTCGGGCTCGCGAGGTAGACAATCTACAGCGATGCAACCAAGTACCGCGTTGAATCAGGCGTTTGAGGGGTCGAGGGAGTGGTCGGTCGAGAGGCTATGGCTCGCCGATGCGACCGACACCGCCGCCCTGGGCCAGCGCCTGGCCCAGGAGCTGGCAGGAGCCGGCCCAGGGGGGCTCTGGCAGCCGCCGATCCTGCTGCTGTGCGGCGGCCTCGGCGCCGGTAAGACCTGCCTGGTGCAGGGGCTAGCCGGCGAACTGGGCATCAACGAAACCATCACCAGCCCCACCTTCGCCCTGGCCCAGCACTACCAGGGCCAGGGGAGCGCCGGTCCCACCGCCCTGGTGCACCTGGATCTCTACAGGCTCGAGCTGGCCGCCGCCGCTGACGACCTGTTTGCCCAGGAAGAAGAAGAGGCGGCCGCCCTGGGGGCCCTACTGGCGGTGGAGTGGCCCGAGCGCCTGGGGTTCTGGCCCCAGGGCGCCTGGCAGGTGGAACTCCAGTTGGAGGGCGAGGGGCGCCTAGCCCTGATCACCCGACCGCAGGAAGGGTCGCCTGGGGGTCCGCCTGGCCCAGGTGTTGCTGCAGGGCCGCAATGATGCGGGCGTTGGCCGCAGGGAAGGGATAGCGGCCCAACTCGGCTGGATCCACCCAGCGCACCTGCTGGCTAGCCAGGGGCTGGGGCTCCCCGGAGCACCACTGGCAGAGATGGACCACAAAACGCAGTTTTTTGTGGCTGTAGGCGTGCTCCAGGCTGATCAGTTCCTCGCCTACTGCCACTTCGATCGCCAGTTCTTCCCGCAATTCCCGGACCACGGTGGCCTCGATCGTTTCGCCCGGCTCCTGTTTGCCGCCGGGAAATTCCCACAGTCCCCCCAATAGGCCTTCCTCGAGCCGCTGGTCGATCAACACCTGGCCGGCGCCGTTGAGCACCACGCCCACACCAATCACCTGAAAGGGCACGGGCTTGGGGGCCTCCTTCACGGGATAGCGGGCTGGTTCGCCGGCAGCGTAGGCAGCGCAGCAGCCCTGCCAGGGGCAGGCAGCGCAAGCGGGCTGGCGCGGCGTGCAGACCAGGGCACCCAGGTCCATCAGGGCCTGGTTGAAGCTGCGCGGCCGCTGGCGATCAAGCAACTGCTCACTCAGATGCCAAAAGGCCGCCGTTTGCCGCGCCGGCGGCTCGGGGCAAGCGATCAGCCGGGCCAGCACCCGTTTGACATTGCCATCGAGGATCGCAGCTGGCTGATCGAAGGCCGACGACAGGATGCTGCCGGCGGTGGTGCGACCGATTCCGGGCAGCTCCAGCCAGCCCTCCAGCGAGCGGGGCCAGGGATCGACAGGCAGGCCATTGCCGCCGCCAGCCCCTTCGCGGACCAACTTCTGATCGCTAACCAGGCGAGGCGCGAGCAGCTCTAGGGCCCCTTGCCTGAGCCGGCGGGCCCGCGAGTAGTAGCCCAGCCCCTGCCAGAGCAAGAGCAGGTCGTGGTCAGGGGCCGCCGCCAGGGTCTCCAGGCTCGGCATCGCCGCCAACCAGCGCTGCCAGTAGGGCAGCACCACCGCCAGCTGGGTCTGCTGGAGCATGACCTCGGCAATCCAGATCGGATAGGGATCGAGCTCCTCGCCGGGCAGGGGCCGTCCAGCAGAGGCTCCCTGCTTCCAGGGGATGGCATGGCGACCGTGTTGCTCCCACCAAGCCAGGAGCTGCTGGCGCATGACGGGCGCCCCGGAATCAAGCACTGGCTGACTAGCTACGGCCCCAGGTTTGCTGGGCGATGGCGCCAGCTTGAAAAGCCTCTGCTGCCCTCAGCGTGATGGATTCAAGCACTTTTGGGCAGCATTGAAAAAGGTCAATAGGCCTGGATTAGCTCAGTGGTGCAAAGGAGTGGGTGCGTTGAACCCCAAGCCCTTGATCAACCAGCCACATAGGCCGCCACACACTCGCTGAGGCGACGCAGGCCGGCCAGGCCATCGCGCTCGAGGTTGCGTACCCGATCACGGCTCATGCCCAGGATGCGGCCGATGCCGGTGAGGCTCATCGGTTCATCCACATCGATCCCGTAGCGCATCTTCAGCACCCGCCCCTGCAGCTCTGGCAGCTGCTCCAACAGGGCACGCATATCGCCCCGCAGACATTCGCCGTCAACCAGATCGCCAGGCTCACCTCCCTCGGACGCCAGCAGGTCCAGCAGTTCCGTATCTTCGCCGTCGCCCACCTTCGTTTCCAGGCTCACCGGCTGGCGCGCCCGGCACAGCAGCTCCTTCACCTCCTCCTCAGGCAGCTCCACCGCCTCGGCCAGTTCCCCCAGCGTTGGCGTGCGGCCCAGCTCCTGGCT
>CAMCMT010000052.1 GCA_945875915.1 Synechococcus sp. UW140
GGCGGTGGGGTGGTCGGCGACATGACCGGCTTTGCGGCCGCCACCTGGCTGAGGGGGATCGCCGTGGTCCAGGTGCCCACCACCCTGCTAGCCATGGTCGATGCGGCAATTGGCGGCAAGACCGGGGTCAACCATCCAGGCGGCAAAAACCTGATCGGGGCCTTCCACCAACCCGCTCTGGTGCTGATTGATCCCCTGACCCTGGCGAGCCTGCCGGAACGGGAATTCCGGGCCGGCATGGCCGAGGTGATCAAGTACGGGGTGATCGGCGATCCCGAATTATTTGCGGCCCTTGAAGGTGCCGGCACCCTTTCGAGCCTGGAGCGGCTCAGCCCCGACCTCCTCCAGGCCATCCTGCAGCGCTCGGCGGCGGCCAAGGCCCAGGTGGTGGCAGCCGATGAGCGCGAGGGCGGCCTGCGGGCGATCCTGAACTACGGCCACACCCTGGGCCATGTGGTGGAAGCCCTCTGCGGCTACGGCACCTACCTCCATGGCGAAGCCGTGGCGATCGGCATGGTCGCCGCCGGCGAAATTGCCCTGGCCCTGGGCCTCTGGACAGCCAGCGACCAGGGGCGGCAACGGCACCTGGTGGCGGCCGCCGGCCTGCCCCAGCGCTGGCCCGATCTGGACCTGGAGGCGGTGTTGGCCTGCCTGCAGGGGGATAAGAAGGTGCGCAATGGCCGGGTGCGCTTTGTGCTGCCCACGGCCATCGGCAGCGTGGTGATCCGCGACGACATCAGCGCCGCCGTGATCGGCGCTGCCCTGGAGCGGCTGACCTGAACCAATTCAGGGATCGCGCAGAAACAGCGGCAACGGGGACTCCCCGCTCGGCTGGCTCCCTGGGCAGGGGGCCGGACCAGGGGGCAGGCTCAATGCGGGCCTGCCCTGACCAGAGGGCGCGGTAGGTGAGCGCTCCCGGGTGAAGGCAAACCAACGGAACGCCCCCAGGCCGGCGGGATCCACCAGGCGCAGCAGGCTTTCGCGCCGGGCCAGGGCCGTGGCCAGATCGAGCCGTTCGCCGGCCGCCGGCGTTTGCAGGCCATGGAGCCTCTGGGCCAAGCCCAGGGCCAGCAGGGCCTCCCCCTGGCTGCGCTGGCCAAGCAGGCGCCAGCCCCCCTGGCGGGCCGCCAGCAGCAGGCTCTCGCTACAGAGATGGGCCGTCAGGTCCCAGGAGCCCGGTTGGCGCAGGGGGTCGCCACTGGCCTCCTGCTGGCGGTAGGCGATCAGGGTGCCATCCAGCCGCTGGGGGGCGTAGTAGCGCTCGGCGGGAAGGGCGTAATCGATCACCAGCAGCCGGCCGTGGCTGATCCCGGCGGCGCAGCTGGCCAGCCAGGGCGCCAACTCCGGATGCAGCTCCGTGGCCCAGCCCGAGCCCCGCCGCGGGTCGGGGGGCCAGAGGCCTAGGCACTCCAGGGCTGGTTCCGCCTGCGGCTCTAGGGGATCGCCATCGATGAGCTCCAGGCTCTCCAGCTGGCCAGCCTCCTGGCTGAGGGCCACCCGTTGCTGGCGCCAGTGGCGGCCATCCCAACGGATCCGCTCCACCGCCAAGGCATCGAGCACCTCATGGGCGAGCACCACGCCAGTGCAGGGGGATTGGGCCAGCGCCTCGGCCCTGAGGCAGCGGCAGGGCAGGGGACTCGCTTGGAGCCTCTGGCGCTGGCGGGCCGCCATGCCGCCATTGGGTTCCACCAACACCAGCTCACAGCAGGCCGCCAGCTCGGGCCAGCCCAGGGCCAGGGCCTGGGCCAGCTGCAGGGCCAACTCCCCTTCGCCCGGGCCCGTTTCCACCAGGGCCAGGGGCCTAGGGGTAGCGCAACCAGCGGCGGGCAGGCTGGCAGCCCGTTCCAGGTCGAGCCCCTGCTCGACCGCCAATTCCGCCAGCCACCCAGCCAGCTGGGGGGCGAGCAGGGCGGCGAAGTCCGGGCCCAGGGAGGGGGAGGTAACGAAATCGCCGCGGCGGCCAATCTGCAGCCTGCCGCTGCCATAGGCCCCGTGCTCGGGATCATGCAGGGCCCAGCCCATGAAGGTGCGAAACGGCACCGAGCCCCCCGCCGCTAGCAACCGTTGCCGCAACCACTCGGGTACGTCAGTCTCGTTTAGGCGGGTGGTCAAGGTGGCGAGGTCAAGGGCTCACGGCACCACCTTGGTGTCGGTGAGAATGCGATCCCACTGAAGCAGCCGCCATGGGCCTTTGCGACACGTTCAGGCGCCTAGGTCGCTTCGCCGCCGGCCTGCTGTTGCTGATCGGCCTGCTGGGGTTTGGCCCCGCCGCCGCCCAGGCCTATGACAACCCCGACCTGCTGCCCGACCACCCCACTCCGGTGATTGACCTGGCCAAGGCCCTCAGTGATGGCCAGCGCGCCAGCCTGGAGGCCAACCTCAACACCTTTGAAGCGAGCAGTGGCTGGAAGCTGCGGGTGCTGAGCCAGTACGACCGCACTCCAGGCCTGGCGGTCAAAGAGTTTTGGGGTCTCGATGAACGCAGCTTGGTGCTAGTGGCCGACCCCCGTGGCGGCAACCTGCTCAACTTCAACGTCGGCGATGCCCTCTTCGCCTTGATGCCTCGCACCTTCTGGGTCGAACTGCAAACGCGCTTTGGCAACCAGTACTACGTGCGTGAGCACGGCGAAGACGGCGCGATCGTTGATGCCCTCTCGGCGGTGCAGGGCTGCCTGGAACGGGGCGGCTGCCAGGTGGTGCCAGGCCTACCCCAGGAGCAGTGGCTGCTCACCCTCTGCACGTCCTTGCTGGGCGGCCTGATCGTTGGTTTTGCCGCCTACCCGCGCAAAGAAGGGCGCACGGTGGAATGGGCCTGGGTGCTGCTGCTCTCGCCCCTGTGGGGACTCCTATTCATCGTTTTCGGCCTCGGGCCGGTGCTAACCCGTACCAGCGACTGGGTGCCGATCAGCCGCAACTGCCTCGGCTTTTTAGCCGCGGCCCTCGCGGCTTACCTCATCGCCCAGCAACCTGTTGGCCGCTCTCGCCTCAGCGACCAGGGCAGTGGCGAATCCTGAGGAAGGAACTAGTGGCGACCAAGGACAGGTCTGCGCTGATTGAGCCCAGGGTTGGGACCAGCCATTCAAGCGATCAGCCAGGGCTGGAGATCAAAGCCTGCCTAGGACTCAAAGCGAAGGCTTGGCGGTTTCGGCGAACTGGCAAACCAGTTGGCCCCTGAGACAGGCAGGGGAGCCGGCCAATTCATCGCTGATGCCAGCGTTCGGAACTTCAGCCTGCAACTGGGCCAGGTTGTCCTCGTAAAAACGCTTCAATTCGGCAAACCGACGCACGGGCTGGCCGTAGTAGCTACTGCCGCCCAGGGTCGGGAAGGAAGCCCATTCCGGGGCTAGGCGGGCAGCCAGGCTGGGGGTGAAACGGCCCCCATCGGCCAGGGGGAGGGCCCCGCGGCGCTGGATGAGCAGCAGGGCGGCCTGGTCCTGCTCCTCAGGGCTGAAGGTCTGCAAGCCGAGCAGGCGGCTAGCCATCGACCAGGTGAAAGGCATGAACTGGTAGGCACCGGCAGCGGCACTGGCGTAGCGGGCCGTGCGAATCACCAGGTTGGGATGGCGCTCCATGGAGCGCATCAGGCTCCCTCCGAACAGGATGCGATAGCCGATGTCCTGACCTCCGGCCCAGGTGCCTTCTGAGTAGCGGATCGTGTTGAGCAGGGCCCGGCGGGCCGGGGTAATGGGATAACTCGCCCGCACGGGCGGGGTACTGGCGAGCGGAATCGGTGCCTGCCCAGGAGTGGCGACCTCGCGCATGGCCAGGCGCTGGGCCGGCTGCTCCAGCGGGCGGTCCAGGCTGGACTCGGTGGTGAGTAGGTCGCTGGCTTGCGGGCTGGCGACTACGGCTGGCGAAAGGGCCGAAGTTACCAGGGTCGGGTAGTCAAGGCCCGTGGCCCGGCTGTCCCGGGGCGAAGCCGTGGCCGCAAAAGGGGCTACCAGGGTCAGCAAACCCGTAGCGAGGGCCCAGAGCGAGGGTCTCGATACTCGAGAGGTCCCGGGAAAGGGAACATGATCAACCTGGGTTGGGAGAACTGGCTTCAAAGCGGTTCAGGCGAGGTGACAAGGTGCTTGGCTTTGCCGCCAGGGCAAGGCGATGGGCAACGCTGCGGTGCGCAGAAGCCGGGTTGATTAAGGGGGCGAATCGGTTGAAGGGCGCTGACTAGGGAGACGCAAAAAAAGGACGCTGCGCCAAAAGGAGCTAGGTACCTGAGAAATTAGGCTCCACGAAAGAGTGGCTTGCGTTAACTAAGGTCAGCAATTTGCTGATGGTGCGCATCTTGTCGAACAAGATGCGCCAGGAAACCTATCAAGTGCCAGTCACGCAGCTGTCCATTTGTAATCAGAACTACGCGGCGAGGTTCAGATCACCGTGGGTCACTGATTTGGGATCGCCAGTACAGCGCTGGGGCGATTGCCAGTAGCAATCGCCCTCACTGCCAATGATTCGTGTTGCTGATCATTGACTTTACAAGGAGTCAAGCCCCTGCAGCACAGCAGTTTTGGCGAATGAAGCGCTCTAGGAGGCCTGCGGCCTGGTCGGCGCCATCGCCAGGGACCGGACCCCTGCTTGCGGGCTGCAGGGGTTGGTCCAGTTGCCAGTCCCCCGCCAGCAACTGGTCGCGGCTGAGCAGGCGGTGCTGGCCATGGACCTGCAGGGCGCTCTCGAGCACGGGCGCTTCGGCAAAGCCCTCGCGGCGCACCAGGTGCACCCCTAATCCCTGGGACAGGGCCTCACAAAAGGTGCTGTAGCCCGGCTTGGTCAGCGCCCGTCCGCAGACGGGCATGGCATCAAGGGGCCGCAGGCCCTCTGGCAACAGGCAAGCATTGGCGGCCGCCGCGGCCAGCTCCGGATCGGTAACCAAGAACTGGTGCTCTGGCCAGCGGCTGAACAGCTCCGCCGGCAGGGAAAAGCCCATGCCGCCAAAGCCGACGAGCACGGTGCGCTCCCTAGGTGTAGCGATCGCCAAAAGGCGGCGAAGGCTGGCGCAATCGAACCGGGGCCGGCCGGCGGTCAGCCCCACAGGCCAGTGGGGGATCCCCCAGTCCATGGCCATGGCGAAGGGGCACTCGATCACCGCTTCCCCCTGGCGGTAGGCCTGGAGGGCCCGATCCGCCCAGGCAACAAAGGGTCCGCCCATGGGCCGGTAGATGGCATCCCAGCCAAAGTTGCCGATCCAGATCAAGGGGGCCGCCAGGACCTGGGCCAGGGCCGCAGCCGCCGGGGGCACATCGCCCAGCACCAGAAGGGGCTCTCCCTGGTCCGCAAGCCAAGCCGCCTCCTGGCTGATCTGGCCGGGCAGCTGGCGCTCCAAGGCCCCTAAGGCCTCCAGGGTGGCGTCCGGATCGGCACCGAGGGCATCGGCCTGCACCACCCCCACATCCCAGCGGCAGGCCCGGTGCTCAAACGGGACCGCCCCAAAGGCGCCCCGCAGGGTTGGTGCCGGCAAGGGGGTGGAGAGCACTAGGCGCCAGTCGGGCTGGAGCTGGTGCAGGGCGGTGAGGATCGAGGCCGTGCGCGAAAGGTGGCCATAGCCATGGCCACTGATGCAGGCGACGATCAGCATGGCGCTGGCGCAACGGCCTGTAGCTGCGGGGCCGGCTGTTGGTAGAGGCGCTGCTCGTAGAGCAGCTGGCCGCCCGTGCCGTACCAGCGGTGGCTGGCTTGGTGCAACTGGCCATCGCGCAGCACGACCCAGCTGAAGTGGCGCAGGGCCCGGCCCTGGTCGTCGTTGCCGTGGCGGGGCACGCAGGCCGTATTGAGGTAGGCGGTGCCGGCCCGATCGCGCAAGAAGCTGAGCCGCTCCCCCTGGCCCCGTCTGAGCCGGTGGTGCATGTGACCAAACACCACCAGGGGCAGCGGCCGGTGGCGACGAATGCGTTCGATCGCGACGGTCAAGTCCTGGTCACCCCAATCGACAGCAGGTTTTTTCCAATCCCGGCCACAGGGGTCAGCGCAGGTGCTGCCCAGGCCGCTGGGGCCGCAATGGGCCAACAGCACCAGCGGCAGGCCCGGATCTGCCGCCAGGGCCGCCGCTGTGATCCGATCCGCCGATTCCTGCATGGTCACCGGGCCAAACACGGCCAAGGCGCCCGGGTTGAGCCTGAAACCGCCACCGGCACTGGCCGGCCGGCCTCCGACCACCGCCAGGCCGGGCGGATCCAGACAACGCAAACCCCAGCCGCAATGACGATCACCCAACAGGGAGAGCTGGCGTTGCAGGGTGCGGCCACTGGCGTCCCGACCGACGTCATGGTTTCCCAGCACACAGGCCATCGGCAGCTTGAGCCGTCCCAACCGGGCCGCAATCAGTTGTTCACCATCGCTGAGGTCTCCGACCACCATCAAGGCATCGGGCCGCAACAGGTCGAGGAGCTCCTCATCCAGCCCATCCCATTGGCCGTGCAGGTCTCCAGCAATGGCGATCCGCAGGTCCTTAGGCGGGGTCTTGCCACTGTTCGGATCGGCTGATGCCCCAATCACAGCCATTCAACATGCCTAGGGTGGCTCCACTGTGCATCAGTTGAGGCTTCGCTTGGTCTTCGCGGCATCCCAGGCCACAGCGAACGGTGTCCGGGAAGGTCGCCCGGCGATGGCGCAGCTGCCCGATGCGATCGCCGAACTCAAGCGCCAGCGCAATGCCGTAATCCTGGCCCACTACTACCAGGACCCAGCTATTCAGGACATTGCCGACTTCATTGGCGATTCTCTCGAGCTCTCGCGTCAGGCCGCCGCCACCGAGGCGGATGTGATCGTGTTCTGCGGCGTGCACTTCATGGCCGAAACGGCCAAGATCCTCAACCCGGGTAAAATCGTGTTGCTCCCGGATCTGAATGCCGGTTGCAGCCTGGCCGATGCCTGCCCGGCCGACGCCTTTGCCGCCTTCCGCGCCGCCCACCCCGACCATTTTGTGGTGAGTTACATCAACTGCTCGGCGGCGGTGAAGGCCCAGAGCGACTTGATCTGCACGAGCAGCAACGCGGTCGACCTGATCAACCAGCTGCCAGAAGGGCAGCCGATCCTGTTTGCCCCCGACCAGAACCTGGGCCGCTGGGTGCAGCGCCAAAGCGGCCGGGAGCTCAGCCTCTGGCCCGGCAGTTGCCAGGTGCATGAAACGTTCAGCGAGCAGGCCCTGCTCCAGCTCCAGCTCGATCTCCCCGATGCCGAGGTGATCGCCCATCCGGAATGTCAGCAAAACCTCCTCGATCTGGCCGACTTCATCGGCTCCACCAGCAGCCTGCTACGCCATGCAGTCGAAAGCCAGGCACCGGCTTTCATCGTGCTGACCGAGCCGGGCATCTTGCACCAGATGCAACGCGCCCTGCCCCACAAAACCTTCCGCGCCGTGCCCGGCCAGGACGGCTGCAGCTGCAATACCTGCCCCTACATGCGGCTCAACACCCTGGACAAACTCTGGGACTGCCTCCACAGGCTGGCTCCAGCCATCGATCTGGATGAGGAGCTCCGGCTCCGGGCGTTGGCGCCGATCGAGCGCATGCTGGCGATGAGCCGCTAAGCAGGGCCTGGGGTGGCCATGGTTAAGACGGCCAGGGCCGGCAGGCTTGATCAGGTCCGCTCCAACCGGCGCACGATCACGGTCATCAGCACGAGGGAACCAGCTAGGGCAATCAGCAGGGCAAGGGTCATGGGATTAGGACAACACAGGTCCGATTCTCGGGGCTGGCTGGCCTGGCCTCAACCGGCTTCAGCCAGCAACCAATCCGCCATCTCCATGCGCAGGGCGTAGGCCTCCTCAAAGGCTCCCTCGCTTTCAAGAGTGGCCAAGCGCCATTCCAGCCAGCTCTGCAAGGTTGCGATCTGGTCGTTTGACGGATAAGTCGTCGGGAAAATCGACTGGTCAATGGGCTGGTCGCCGCCCAACAGACCCCCATCCAGACAAGGAACCATGGGGACAACCCCGAGTGCAGCCAGCCTGATTTAGCCCTGGCGAACCGGTGGGCAAACGCCTCAAATGTGCCGCACGATTGGGATCCAATTCTGCGGAGGGCCAGGGGCTTAGGGCAGGGCCACCAGCCAACGGCCGCCGGCGGCCAGGGCCAGGGCCAGCAGCGAGGCCGCCGGTAGGGCGGAACTGCCGACGCGCAACAGGCGGCGGAGCAGCACGAGGGCCCCCACGAGCCCGACGACCACAACAACGCTCTGGCAGAAGCCGATCACGTGGCCATCGGCGCTCCAGCTGGGCAATTGGGCGGCGAGGGGGCCATTAAGGGGAGCGACCGTGACCTGCAGTACCGTGCCGGCTTCGGCCATGCCCAGGGGCAGGTGGCGGGCGAGCAGCAACCCCCAGAGCAGGGGAAGTAGGGCATAGAGAATCCGGCGCAGGCGCTGGGGCGAGAACCAGGGCCGCATCAGCAAGAAGCCCAAGGACGGCAGGGCCAGGGCCAGGGCCGCGAAGGCCAGCCTCGGCAGCAACGGTCCCTCGCTGAGGCTGGCCGGAGCGAGGGGCAGCGCCCCCAGCAGCCGCCGCCAGTGGTGCAGGGTCAGGTCACCGGCCAACACCAGGAACAGGCCGGCTTCCGCCGCCGGCGCCTCCAGATCCCGCTGCAGGTCGGCGGCCGGCGGCCGCAGGCTCAGTTGCACCGAGCGGTGCGGGCAGGCCTGGGCGCAACTCATGCACAAAACACAGTTGCGGTTGGTGCTGAGGTGGGCCGGGTGGGTCCCGAGCGGGCAGCCGGCCGTGGCCAGGCCCTCCCCGTGGGCGGGACCACCCTTGAAACAGCCGTAGGTGCTGCAGCTGCCACTGCAGGTGCCCACCTGGGCGCGCAATTCCAGGATCGAGAGCTTGGCGAACAGGCCGTTCATGCCCCCCACCGGACACAGATACCGGCACCAAAAGCGTTTGTCAAAACGCAACGAGCCAATCACGGCCCCGGCGGTGATTAGCAGAAGCAGGCAACTGCTCAGCCTGGCGTTGTTCTCCAGGTCCCAGACCGATTCCCAAAGCAGGATTGCGGCAAAGCCAGCGGCCAGCAGGGGCGCGGCCCAATCGTCGCTCGATCCCCGGGGCCACTCCGCCGGTGTCCAACCCAGTAGCCGGGCCAACCGTTGGCTGATCTCCCCCCAGACCATGAAGGGACAGACCGCGCACCAGAGCCGGCCCACCAGGGGGTAACTGAGCAGGATCAGGGGCCACCACCAGGCCCAGAAGAGGGTCAGGCCGCCGTTATGGGCCCGGTCCTGGGGGCCCAGCCAAAGCCAGACGTTCGCCAGCACAAACAGCCAACTGACCAGGCCAAACAACAGGACCCTCCAGACCAGGGGATTGCGTAACCACTCGCGCAGAGCTGGCTTCCAGCGCCAAAGGTCAAAGCGGAACCGTTGTTGGCGCGCCGGGGTCCAGAAGACCTCTTCCGGCAGTAGGGCCAACTCCGAAGCGGTGGCTTTAGCGCCCCTAGAACTGTGGGCGGGCCGGGCCTGCTGCAGGGCCCGGTTCAGCAGTTCTTCCAATTCCTGCAGGTTGCCGGGGAAGTCGTAGCTCTGCAGCCGCTGGATCACCGCCTGGGGCACCTGGGGCGGCCGGGACCAGCCCAGGGCGCGGCTACGCATGCGCACGCCGTAGCGCACCCATTCGCCCAGGTCCTGGCGCCGCACCCGCAAAGGCGGCACCCGGATCGAGAAGCAAAGGCGATCCACCTCCGGCACGGCGACTTCCGAGGTGAAGAACACCCGGCCGGGGAACGGGTGCACGCTGAAGCCAGGGCCGCCGGCGCGCCATTGGCCCGTGGAGGCCAGGGTTAGGAGGCCCTGCTGGAGGGCGGCCGGTACCTGGTCGATGTTGTCAATCAGTAGGGCACCGCTGCCGAGGCTTTCGAGCAGGGAACCGGCCCCATCGCCGCTGGCGGAGCCAAACAGCTCGGCCCCGTCCTCCCGCAGCAGGGCGCCATCAAGGCGCACCATCAACTGCCGGCGGGCAGGGGAGCCGAAATGGATCAGGGCGGCCAGGTTGTCCTTCTCCAGGCCGGGCTCACCGCTGATCAGCACGGGCCTGGCCTGGCCGTCTTCCGAGGCCTGGCGCACGGCCTCCCGCAGCCGGGTGGCGTAGCGACTGGTGCCGACGATGCCCCGGCGGGTCCGCACCACCAGGTTCGGCGCCAGGCGGCGGTAGCGATCGGCGCTGGGTAAGGGGGCCAGGGCCGCAGCCTCTGCAGGGGTGGGGGCATCCGCTGCCGCCGCCCGATCGGCCAGGGGGCCATCCGCTGCAGAACCGGGTTGCTCGACCAAGGGGGCCCCGCGTGTATTGGAACCATCCTCGGACAGCCCGGCCGCAGCGACTGCTCGGGCGAACGGCCCCCCAACCTGCCCATCCCCCTCCCCGGGGGCCCGGGTTTGGTACGCCCCTTTCTGCAGGGGCCTAGGCCGCTCGCGGCCTGGATGATGGAGGGGCAATGCATCCCCTTTGGCCATGGGACTCACCCTATTTGGCGGCCTGCGCAGCCGTGCCTCGATGCCCCGCTGGTACCTGGCCGAAAAGGGCATTGCCTACGACTGGAAGCTGGTGGACATGGGCGCCAAGGAACACCAGCAAGATCCCTTTATGGCCATCAATCCCTTCGGCAAGGTGCCCGCCCTGATCGACACGGATCCGGCCCTCCCCGGCGGCGAGCTGCGTCTATTTGAAAGTGGCGCGATCTTGCTGTATCTGGCGGAGCGCCATGGCCAGGAGTGCGCCAGCGCCGCAGAGAGGGCCGTGGCCCAGCAGTGGGTGCTGTTTGCCAATGCCACCCTCGCCACGGCCCTGTTCAACCCGAGCCAACGGGAGACGGAATTCCCCCGCCTCATGGGCAAGCTGAATCCGTTGCTGGTGCCGGGCGGATCGATCAGTGGTGGCGAGTGGGGCGTGGCCGATTGCGCCATCAATGCCCACCTGGCCTACCTGCCCATTTTCTTTCCCCAGATCGACCTCTCCCCCTGGCCGGCCGTCGAAACCACGATCCGCCTGACCCAGGAACGCCCCGCCTACCAGCAGGCCATGGCCGTGGGTTAACGGGTTGGGGTGGGCCGGGCTTCGCCATGGCGCTAGACCCACAGGCTCCCTTGACGGGAGGGACCCCTTCGACCAGCGTTGTGCAGCATCTTGGGCCCCGGGTCGTCAGTTCTTGGAGAGTTCCCAGGCCAGGCCCCACCGCCTGAAGCGACCCCAGTACCAACGCAAACGCTGGCTCGCGATTGCCATCCCCCTTGGCACCCTGGTGGCCCTGGTGGCGATCGCGCCGCCCCTGCCGCCGCGGCCCTCACCCAACAGCCTGCAGCAGCAGGCCAACCCCCAGGGCAAAGCCTTCCGCTATCTGCCTGACAAGGACTTCTTTGCCCTGGACTTTGATCCGCGCAAGGTGGGGATTGGCCTGCTGGAGGGCTGGGACCGGGAACAGGAGGCCTACCGCGATCCCACCGCCCTGGCCTATGTGTCAGGTCCGATGTATGAGCGCCACGTCAATAGCAACGGACAAGAAACCACCGTGCCGTTGGGGGATATCAAACTGGGCGATCAGGTGTGGCGCGGCACCAACCGCACCGCCGCGCGGCAAAGGGCCTATGTGGGGATTCGCCACAATGGTCATGTGGACTTTAGCTACGGCGAATTAACGCCGAAACGGGCTAGTCTCTATGACACTTTTATCGGCGGACTCCATAGTATTTACAACGACTTAGAGGCGCCGCCCGCGGCCTACAAGGGCGCCTATAGCATCAGCATGGGCCAGCAGATTCGTTATTTTCTGCCCCGAATTCGCATGGTGATTGGCCTGCGCTCCGATGGGCGACTGGAAGTGTTGATGAGCCGCGATGGCCTGACCCTGGAACAGACCCGCGCCCTAGCCCGGGAACGGGGCCTGCTGGCGGCCTACCTGCCCGACCATGCGTCCAAAAGCCGCTTCATCATCCCCGGCGTAAAGGGGTTCAATGACGACGATGCCAACTGGATCAGTGGCGGCGCCACCAGTTTTGTGCATGTGCCCTACCTCCTACGGCTGAGTGAACGCTCCGCGCCCCTGCAAGGCTCCCTGCTGGCCAACCTCACCCCCCACCTGCAGGAGGCGGGCTGCTCCAACCCCTGGCAGTGCGGCAAAACCCTGGGTAGCCAAATCCTCGACCGGGCCCTCGCAGGTTTTAATCGGTTGATGGAGCAGGGGGTGGAGCCGATTGCCCGCATGATCTGGGCCCCCCAGGGCGGCAGGAAAGGTCCCCAGCGCCCGGCCCAAAGCTCCCCCCTGAGAGAACCGCCGATCACGGCCGATCCCTTCGCCCTGCGCCAGTTACAGCAAAACAACCAGCCCTCCTCGCCCAGTTCCCTGCCCCTTGCCCCGGACCTGCCGGCGCCGGTCTTGCTGGAGGACGGCCAGACCCTGCCCATGGAGGTCACGAGCCCGAAGGCCCCCTGCCAGGGGGCCGACTGTGCCAGTACCCCAGCCGATGGCCAGGGGAGCCCCGAGCGGCCTGGCGAGAGCAAGGCTCCAGTCGGCTCGAACGGGCCCCAGGAGCCCCCGGCCGTCCCGGCCGGCGCGGCAAGCAGCCAGCTGCCTGCCGCAGCCCCGCTCGTGCCACCGCCGCCATTGTTGCCACCGCCGCCCCTGCGCTGAGGGACGGATCCCGCTTGACCCTGCTGGCTCAGCCGGCAGCTGCCAGGGCCCGCACCACATCGCCGCGGGTCAACACGCCCACCAGATTGGCTCCATCGAGCACAAAGAGCCGCTGCACACTCTTGTCGTGCAGTTGCTTGGCAGCGGCGGGCAGGCCCAGCTCACTGCTGCAGGTATGGGGCTTTTGAGCCATCACTTCAGCGACGCTGTTGCCCAGCACCTGGTGGACCTCCTTGTCCCACTGCAGGGGATTGCGCAGGTAGATCACCGCATCGAGCAGCATCACGTAGGGACCGGGATCAAAGCCGCTCTCGCGCACCATCAGGTCCTGCTCGCTCAGTTCGCCCACCAAGGCGCCACTGGCATCGAGCACGGGCAGGCCACTGAAGTGGTGCTCACTCATCAATTGCACCGCTGCCTGCAGGGGCGTGTCCGTGCGCACGCTGATCACCGGCGTTGACATCACATCGGCAACGCGCTGGGCCACAACCATGGATCGGGATCGGTTCCCGCCATTGTGCCCGCAGGGGAGAGGCCCGCCGGCGGCGAGTATTAGGCCTATAGGCGGAGCATTTGCATGGCTGAGCTGATTCGCGCCCGCCAGCTCGCCGATGGCCTCACCATGGGGCGAGCCCTGCTCGGTCTGCCCCTGCTGCTAGCCTTGGTGAACGGCGCCGAAGCCCTGGCTTGGCTGCTGTTGCTGCTCGGGGGCCTGAGCGATGCGGCCGATGGCTGGCTGGCCCGGCGCAGCGGCGGGGGTTCGGTCTGGGGGGCCCGGCTCGATCCGCTCACCGACAAGATCCTGATCAGCGCGCCCCTGCTCTGGCTGGGGGCGACGGGCCTGCTACCCCTTTGGGCCGTGTGGCTGCTGCTGGCCCGCGAACTGTTGATCTCGGGCTGGCGCGCCGGCCAGGGCAGTGGGGGGCCCGCCTCAAAGGCCGGCAAGGCCAAGACGATCCTGCAATTCGCCTCCTTGCTGCTGCTGCTTTGGCCCAACGGCTGGAGCCTGGGCACCAACCCCGCCCTCGGCCTGGTGGAGTGGCTGCACTGGGGTGGCTTCCTGCTGTTCTGGCCCTCGTTGCTGCTGGCCCTCAGCTCGGCCCTGGGCTATCTACGAACCGATCGGCGCCGGCAAGATCCCTAGGCCAGCAGGGCCTCGTCGCCGCTGAAATCGGGATTGCCGGGCGGACGCAGGGCGTAGTCGTTGACATAGGCATCGGCCAGGCTGCGGGCCAGGTCGAAGCGGGGTTCCCAGGCCAGTTCCCGCTGGAGCCGATGGATATCGGTGAGGAAATGGGCCAGGCGCAGGGGGAAGGCCTTGCGGGCCTTGGGATCGAGGCGGGAGGGATCGAAGCTGCGAATCTCCACGGCTGCGGGGTCCTTGCCGCAGGCCACCGCCGCAGCCGCCACCAGGCCCCGGAAGGTGACGCCTTGGGCGCCGCTGCAGTTGTAGACGCGATTAGCGGCAGCCTCGACGCCGATGCTGGCGGCCATGGCGCTGGCCAGGTCATCGACATGGCCGAGCTGGGTGACCGTGGTGCCATCGCCGGGTAGGGGCACCGGCCGGCCGTGGACGATGCGATCAAAGAACCAGCGCTCCACCGGGTTGTAGTTGCCGGCGCCAATGATGTAGGTGGGCCGAAAACTGGTGAAGGGAATCGCTTCGGCCCGCAACCAGGCCTCCGTTTCCGCCTTGCCGGCATGGCGGCTGGCCGGATCGATCGGGGCATCCTCGCCGAGGGGCCAGAGCTCGCTGTCGGCGTAAATCCCAGCCGAACTCACATAAATGAAGCGATGGCTGGGGGCGCCGGTCTGCTCAATCACGGCCCGGCTATCGGCGAGGTTGCGGCCGGAGCTATCGATGATCACGTCGAAGCGGCGGCCGGCCAGCAGGCCCAGGCCCTCGGCCGTGGTGCGATCGCCCTGCAGGTGCTCAACCCCCTCCGGCAGGGGCTGGCGGCCGCGGGTGAACAGGCTGAGGCTGTGGCCAGCGGCCAGCAGCTGGGCCACCAGGGGCCTGCCGATGAAACGGGTGCCGCCCATTACCAGAATCTGCACCGCGCCTGCCCAAAACTGGCGCCATTCAAACCCGGCTAGGCGCCCGGGCCGGCGGCGAAGATGGCCCAAGCGACCCAACTCCCCCCTGCCATGGAGATCATTCCAGCCATCGATTTGCTGGGGGGCCAGTGCGTGCGGCTGCACCAGGGCGATTACGAGCAGGTGACCCGCTTCAGCGATGACCCGGTAGCCCAGGCCCTGGAATGGCAGCGCCAGGGGGCCAGCCGGCTGCACCTGGTCGATCTCGATGGCGCCCGCAGTGGCGAACCCACCAACGATCGGGTGGTCAAAGCGATCACTAGGGCCCTCTCGATTCCGGTGCAGCTGGGCGGTGGCGTGCGCACGCTGGAGCGGGCTGAGGAGCTGCTGGCCTTTGGCCTCGACCGGGTCATCCTCGGCACCGTGGCCGTGGAGCAGCCCGAGCTGGTGCGCCTACTGGCCAGCCGCCATCCGGGCCGGATCATCGTGGGCATCGATGCCAAACAGGGGCGGGTGGCAACCCGGGGCTGGATTGACGAGAGCCCCCTGGAAGCCACAGCCCTGGCGGCCAGCTTCGAGGGCAGCGGCGTGGCGGCGATCATCAGCACCGACATCGCCACGGACGGCACCCTGGCCGGCCCCAACCTGGACTCCCTAAGGGCCATGGCCCAGGCCAGCTCGATTCCGGTGATCGCCTCCGGGGGGATCGGCAACTTGGCCGATCTGCTATCCCTGCTTTCGCTTGTGCCCTTGGGGGTCAGCGGCGTGATCGTGGGCCGGGCCCTTTATGACCACCAGGTCGACCTGGCCGAGGCCCTGCAGGCGATTGGACCGGGCCGCTGGCAGGATCCACCTGGCCTGGAGATTGGGTCGATAACATAGTCAAACTTCTTACTGTCCCGGTGCCTGCCAATAAGCCAGCGTCACACCCGGCAGGCTTGGCCGTTCGGAACGGGGTAGGACCGCAGCAGGCACCCTCAGTTGGATCCAATGCAGTGGCAGTCAGCACGGACGAAGAGGGGCCAAGCTGCCTCGACGAGGCCTTGCTGCGCTGCCGTGACTTGGGCATGCGCCTCAGCCGCCAACGCAAGATGGTGCTCTCCCTCCTTTGGGACAGCCAGGACCACCTCAGCGCCCGCGACATCTTTGAGCAGCTCAATGCCGAAGGCCGGGCCATCGGCCACACCTCGGTGTATCAAAACCTCGAAGCCCTGCAATCGGCTGGAGTGATCGAATGCCTTGATCGGGCCAGCGGTCG
>CAMCMT010000053.1 GCA_945875915.1 Synechococcus sp. UW140
TCGTGCGCCTGCAGCTGCCTACGATCCTGGGCGAGTTGCTGGCCGGGGTGCTCTTGGGCCTTTCTGGCCTGCATTGGATTGTGCCGCCGGAAACCCAGGCCCAGCTCAGCGGGGGTCTGTTGCAGTTGCTGGGCGCCCTGGCCGATGTGCCGATTCCGGCGGTGCAGCAGATCTACAACGAAACCTTCCCCAGTTTGCAGCTGCTGGCGGGGCTGGGGCTCTATGCCCTGCTCTTCCTCACCGGCCTCGAAAGTGAACTCGACGAGCTGATAGCCGTGGGGGGCCAGGCGATCTCGGTGGCGCTGGCGGGGGTGCTGCTGCCCTTTGCCGCCGGCACCTTTGGGCTGATGTCCCTGTTTGGGGTGGAACCGATCCCGGCGATTTTTGCCGGTGCCTCGATGACGGCCACCAGCATTGGCATCACCGCCAGCGTGTTTGGCGAGCTGAAGATGTTGCGAAGCCGCGAAGGCCAGATTGTGATCGGCGCCGCCGTGCTTGATGACATCCTCGGCATCGTGATTCTGGCGGTGGTGGTGGCCCTCTCCGCCGGCGAAAGCCTCAGCGTTGGCCCGATCCTGCGGCTGGTGGGGGCGGCGGTGCTGTTTGTGGTCGTGGCGATCGGCCTGAGCCGCACGGCGGCGCCGGCCTTCGACTGGCTGCTGGACCAGCTCAAGGCCCCTGGCGAGGTGATCGTGGCCTCGTTTGTGGTGCTGAGCCTCTGCTGTTTTGCGGCCACGGCCATCGGCCTGGAGGCGGCCCTGGGCGCCTTTGCCGGCGGCTTGATCCTCAGTAATTCCCGCCACACCAAGGCGATCCAGGCGGCGGTGAAGCCGGTGGTGGCCCTGTTCGCCACGGTCTTCTTTGTGCTGATCGGCACCGGCATCGATCTCTCGGTGCTCGATCCCACCAATCCCGCCAACCGCAGCGGCCTGGTGGTGGCGCTTTTCCTGCTGCTGGCGGCGATCGCCGGCAAGATCGCCTCGGGTTGGGCCTTCCTCTCCGCCCAGCCCACGGACCGCTGGCTGGTGGGCCTGGGCATGGTGCCCCGCGGTGAGGTGGGGTTGATCTTCCTGGGGCTCGGCACCCAGGCCCACCTGCTCAGCCCGTCGCTGGAGGCGGCGATTGTGCTGATGGTGATTGGCACCACCTTCCTGGCACCGGTGCTACTCAGAGTGGTGTTGGCCGGACGGGGGACCCTTGCCGAAGCAAGCAGCTGACCACAACAACGCCCAAACCAAGCCCCCGGGCGCCTGGGACACCTGGCGCGGCTGGGGCCTCAGCTGGGGAGGCTGGCTCGACAACCGCCACGGCGAGTGGTGGCTGCTGGCCCAGCTGCTGCTGATTGGCTTGCACCTGCTGCCGCCCTGGCCGGCGCCGGGGACCTGGGGCTACGCCTGGCCCCTGCCGCTCGCCATCACGGGCGCCGCCCTGCTGCTAGTGGGCTTGGCCCTGGCCCTGCAGGCCTTCTGGGGCCTGGGCGCCAGCCTCACGCCCCTGCCCGATCCCAAGCCCGGGGCCGCCCTGGTAACGCGGGGCCCCTACCGGCGCTGCCGCCACCCCCTCTATCAGGCGATTTTGCTCTGCTCGCTTGGGGTGGTGCTGGCCCTGGGCAGCCTGCTTCACCTCGCCCTGCTGCTGGCCCTGGTGGCCGTGTTGGGCGGCAAGGCCCGCCGCGAGGAGGGCCAGCTGCTGCCGCTGCATCCCGATTACCCCGCCTACCGAGCCGCCACGCCAGCGATTATGCCGGGCCTGCCCTGGCTGGATTGGCGCCACTGAGTAGGTGCCTGGCCTGGCTGCTTCAGTTGGCGTCGTTCTCAGTTGGCGTCGTTGCGACTGCCCAGGGCTAGGAAAAACCCCGCCAACACGGCGATCAGGCCCATGCTGGTGCCCCAGCCCGGGCCCAAGATCCAGCCCAGAAACAGGTTGGTGATCGCACCCACCGCCAGGGCCAGGGCCAGGCTGGCCACCACCAGGGCCAGCTGCTGCCGGCCCTCTTTCACGCCCATGTCGGCAAGGGCCTGCTCAAAGCGGCCCAAAGGCAGGCTCAAGGGCAGGTAGAGGGCCAGGGCCCAGAGGGCCGTACCTGGCAGCAGGGGCGTCCAATCCAACAGGGGGCCACTGGCGGGGAGCGCTTCCTAGCATCGTCCCCCCTTGCCCCCGACCCTGTGAACGCTCCGGTGTTGTCCCTGCCAGCAGAGGGGGTGGAGCTGCCCTGGAGCTACCAGGGCCATGCCGTCCACAGCCTCAGCCGCTGCCCGGAGCAGCCGGTCGGGCCGGCCCTGCTGCTCGTCCATGGCTTCGGGGCCTCCACCGACCACTGGCGTTACAACATTCCGGTGCTGGCCGAGCGCCATGAGGTCCATGCCCTCGATTTGCTCGGCTTTGGCCGCAGCGTCAAACCAGCCGGGTTGCCCTATGGCGGCGCCCTTTGGCGCGACCAGCTGATGGCCTACGTGCAGGAGCGCATCGGCCGCCCCACCGTGTTGGTGGGCAATTCCCTTGGGGGCTACTCCGCCCTGGCTGCGGGGGCTGCCTTGGGCCCCCTGGCGGCCGGGGTGGCCCTGCTCAATGCCGCCGGACCCTTCAGTGGCGAGGGCAAGGAGCCCAAGGGTTGGGGGGCGATCGCCCGCCGCACGCTTGGCTCGGCCCTGCTGAAAAGCCCGGTGCTGCAGCGGCTCCTGTTTGAAAATCTGCGCCGCCCCGCCACGATCCGCCGCACCCTCAACCAGGTGTACATCGACAAAACCAACGTCGATGAGGCCCTGGTGGAGGCGATCCGCATCCCTTCGCTGGATCCCGGCGCCTTTGGCGTGTTTCGCACTGTTTTCGATATCCCCAGCGGCCAGCCCCTCGATGAGCTGTTCGCCGCCCTCGAGGCGCCCCTGTTGCTGCTTTGGGGCATCCGCGACCCCTGGATCAACGCCGCCGGCCGCCGCGCCCAGTTCCAGCACCATGCCCCCAACGCCACCGAAGTGGTGTTGGAGGCGGGCCACTGCCCCCACGATGAGGTGCCCGAGCTGGTGAATCGGGCCCTGCTTGACTGGATGGCCGGTCTTTAGGCGGGAACAGGGCGGAGATGGCGGGCAGAAAGCGTCGATTTCTGCTCTTCGGGGTGGTGAATGTCTTGCTCACCAATGGCGCCCTGTTGCTGCTGCTGCAGCTGGTGACGATTGGCCTGGCCACCTTCCTCAGCCAGCTGCTCAACCTGGTGCTCGGCTACTGGCTCTACGGCAAACGGGTGTTTCGGGTCGAGCGCTTTGCCCTGCGTTCGGCCGGGGCCTATGGCGGCCTGGCCGCGTCGCTCTGGTTGCTGAATTGGCTGGGCATTCGCCTGCTGTCGGGCGCCGGCCTGCCCCGGGGCTGGGCAGCCCTGGCCCTGGTTCCGCTGTTGGCGGTCCTGTCCTACGGGGTGCAGAAAACCCTGGTCTTTCGCCCAGACGGCCCAGCTGCTGGGCTGCGGCAGCGCCTCTGAGTAAGTTGACGCGGCATGGACCAGGCAACGGTGGGCGCAACTTCTGAGCCGGTAGTCCCAACCCCCAGGCCCACTGATCCGAGCCAGTCGCCCTCGGCTGCTCTAGCAACGGATCGGGCGCCAGCCAGCGGCCGGCCCCTACTGTCGGTGGTGATTCCCTGCTACAACGAAGTCGCCACGATTGCGTCCTTAATTGAGCGGGTGCGGCGGGCGCCAGTGGCCTCCAAGCAGATCATCGTGGTCGATGACGGCTCCAGCGATGGCACCCGGGAGCTGCTGGAGGGCCTGCAGGCGGACGACCTCACGATTCTCTTTCACCCCCACAATCAGGGCAAGGGAGCGGCCCTGGCCACAGGTTTTTCTGCCGCTATCGGTGAGATCACGATCGTGCAAGATGCCGATCTTGAATACGATCCTGAAGACTATCCCCTAGTGATAGGCCCGATTCAGCAGGGCCGCGCCGATGTGGTGTTTGGCAGCCGGTTCCAGGGTGGTGCGCCCCACCGGGTGGTGTATTTCTGGCATCGCCTCGGCAATGGTTTCCTCACCCTGCTCAGCAACATGTTCACGGATCTGAATCTCAGTGACATGGAAACCTGTTATAAGGCTTTTCGCACCGAGATCATCCAGTCGATTCCGATTTGCGAGAAGCGCTTTGGCTTTGAACCGGAAATCACCGCCAAGGTGGCCAAAAAGAATTGGCGCATTTATGAGGTGGGCATTTCCTATTACGGGCGCACCTACGACGAAGGTAAAAAGATCGGCTGGCGCGATGGGGTGCGGGCGATCTGGTGCATTCTGAAGTACAACCTGTGGGCCTGACGCGCGGCCCTGCCCTGGCCCTCCCATGCCCCTAATTCAGCGCCAAGCGCCCTATCCCCACTGGGAATTCACCGATCCGGCCAGCGGCGACCAGCTGCGGCTGGTGCCCGAGCGGGGCGGCCTGGTCACCGGCTGGGTTTGTTGCGGCCGCGAGCTGCTCTATCTCGACGCCGAGCGCTTCGCCGATCCCAGCAAGTCGCTGCGGGGCGGCATCCCGGTGTTGTTTCCGATCTGCGGCAACCTGCCCGGCAACCGGCTGGAGCTGGCCCAGGGCAGCTTTCCGATCGGCCAGCACGGCTTTGCCCGCAATCTTCCCTGGGCGATCCGCCTGCTCGACGACCTGCGCGGCGTGCGCCTGAGCCTGACCGACAGCCCCGCCACCCGGGCGGCCTTCCCCTTCCCCTTTGAGCTGGTGCTGGAGCTGCGCCTGGCCCCTTCGGCCCTGGCGATCACCGCCATGGTGGAGCACCGACTCGAAGCCGGCCACGGCCCCGAGCCCATGCCCTTTTCCCTGGGGCTCCATCCCTACTTCGCGGTGTCGTCCCTGGCGGCTGCAGCCCTGGAGGGCCTGCCGCCCCGCTGCTTCGACCACCTACCCATGGCCGAAGCCGACACGGCCAGCCAGCTGGCCCGCCTGGGGCAGGGGGTGGATTTCCTCTGCCAGCCCAGCGGTCCGGTGCGCCTGCTCGACCGCGAGGCGGGCTACGCCATCACCATGCAGCCCAGTGCCCCCCTCGATTTGGCCGTGGTTTGGAGTGAACCGCCCCGGCCGATGGTTTGCCTCGAGCCCTGGACTGGGCCCCGGGGCTCCCTGGCCAGCGGGGATCGCCGCTTGAGCTTGGCGCCCGGGGAGCAGCTCAGCCTCAGCTGCCGCTACGAATTGGACCTGGTCTGACGCCAGGGAGGCGGCCCCGGGCCAGCTGCTGGCTCGGGTCAAATTGACGCTTGATCGCCTCGATCAGGGGCCGGCTGGGGGCGTCCTCCCAGGCGGGCAGGTCGGCGCCAGGGGGTTGCTCCAGCAGCGTGAGGGCGCCGCCCAGCTCCTGGCAGCGCCGCCGCAACTGCTCCACCCGGTAGGCGGGCAGCTGCGGGGCGGGCGCCCAGGCCAGGCCCAGGCCGCTGCCGCCTTCCAGCCAGCCGGGCACCCCGGCCAGGGTTGGATCCCCTAGCAGCGCCATGCCTTGGCTGGGCAGCACCCCCAGCCGCAACAGCCAGCGCTGGCCCTGGCTTTTCGCCGGATCGAGCCCCGGCCCCAAGGCCACGGCGCGGAAGGCTTCGAGCCGTTCGCAGTCGAGCCGTTGGGGCTGGAGCCCGGCGGCCTCCGCCTCGCTGGTGATCTCCGTGAGCTGGGCCCCAATCGCCGCGGCGCTGACACTGGCCAGGCTCACCAGCAGGCCGGGCTGCGGGGCCTGGCCGGCGGCTAGGGCCAGGGGAGCACTCCACCAGTCGACCAGCTCCGGAGCCAGGGCCGCCGCTAGAAGCTTTTGGCGCAGCCGCTCCAGTCCCGCCAGGTCGCCCTGCAGCCAGAGGCCGCGGCGCTGGCGCGGTAGGGGGTAGGTGCGCAGGCTTAGCTCGGTGATCAGCCCTAGGGATCCCCAGCTGCCGGCAAACAGGCGCACCAGGTCGTAGCCGGCCACGTTTTTGACCACCTTGCCGCCGGCCCGGGCGGCGGTGCCATCGGCCCGCAGCAGGGTCAGGCCGATCACCTGGTCGCGCACGCCCAGGTAGCGCTGGCGCAGGCCAGCGGCCATGCCCCGGGCGACTAGGCCGCCAATGCTGCCGGAGTCCTGGCCAGCGGCGCCGCTGCCCCAGGGCCAGTCGAGCGCCAGCCACTGGCCTTGCTCGGCCAGGGCCGCCTGCAGGTCCCGCAGGGGCATGCCCGCCTGCACGGTCACCGTGAAATCGCCGACGGCATGCTCGAGCAGCCGATCGAGCATGCGGCAACTCACCACCGGGGTGTCCGCCGCCACCGGGGCGCCCCAGGGCAGGCGAGTGCCCTGGCCGGCCGGCAGCCAGGGGGTGGCCTGGCGGTGCAGCTCCCGCACCAGCGGCTCCAGGGCGTCGGGCTCGGGGGTGATCACGGCACGATGGTGCCATGGCTGAGACCCCGAAAGCCCGGACCCCGAAGGCGGGCACCCTCAAGATCGTCGTCTTCGATGACGATCCCACCGGCTCCCAGACGGTGCATAGCTGCCCTTTGCTGCTGCGCTGGGACGCCGCCAGCCTGCGCCAGGGCCTGGCCGATCCGTCGCCCTTGCTGTTCCTGCTCGTCAATAGCCGCGACCTGCCCCCTGAGCAGGCTCGCGCCCGGCTGACGGCCCTCTGTCGCACGCTCCAGCCCCTGCTGGCCGAGGCCGTCGCCGCCGGCACGATCGACCGCTGGCTGGTGGTCAGCCGCGGCGATTCGACCCTGCGGGGCCATTTCCCCCTGGAGAGCGAGGTAATCACTGCCGAATTAGGGCCCTTCGCCGCCAGTTTTTTGGTGCCCGCCTTCCTGGGCGGCGGCCGGACCACGGCGGCCGGCGTGCAGTTGCTGCACGGCGAACCGGTGCACCGCAGTGCCTTCGCCCAGGACAGGCTTTTCGGCTATAGCACCAGTTTTTTGCCCGCCTGGGTGGCGGAGAAAACGGCAAGAGCGATCCCGGCTGAGGCCGTGCAACGGATCGACCGCAGCGAGCTGGAGGCGGCGGTCGCAGAACGGGACAAGGCCCAGGGCGGTGGTTTTAAGGCCCTGGTGGGGCGGCTGGTGGATCTCCCAGGCAACCCCTGGGTGGTGGTTGATGGCGAGCGGCCCGCCCAATTGGCCGCCTTTGCCGCCGCGGTGGATCAGGTCACGGCTCCTGTTCCCGGGCCGCGGCGGTTTCTGTTCCAATCGGCCGCCAGCCTGATCACGGCCCTGGCCGACTTGCCGCCCCAACCCCTCGTCCCTGCTGGCCTGGCTGCCCTGCGCCGCCGCAACGCCGATGGGCAGCCCCTGGCGGGCCTGGTGCTGGTGGGCTCCCACGTGCCCCTGGCCGATGCCCAAGTGCATAACCTGTTGGCCGAACCGGCCTGCGGCGGGGTGGAACTGGAGGTGGCCAAGGTCGCCCGGGTGTTGGCGGGACCCCTGCCCGATCGCCTGCTGGCCTCCCTAGAGGCCGCCTGGCTGGAGCGGCTGCAACAGGTGGTGGCGCGCGGCCAGACGCCGGTGCTGTTCACCAGCCGGGGGGAGCTGGCCTGCTCCAGCCCCGCCGAGCGCCGGGCCCTGGGCGAAGCGCTGGCCGGCCTGATGGCCCGCCTCGCCGCCCGCCTGGCGCCCCAGCTGGGCTACCTGATCAGCAAGGGCGGCATCACCAGCCAAACCCTGCTGGCGGATGGACTCGACCTGGCGATGCTGCGGTTGGAGGGCCAACTCCTGCCGGGGCTCTCCCTGCTGCGGCCGGCGGGCCCTGGGGTGCCCCAGGGCCTGGCGGGCCTGCCCCTGGTCACCTTCCCGGGCAACCTCGGCGATGGCCAAACCCTGCTGGAGTCTTGGCGCCTGTTGGAGGGGCCGGGTTCTTAGGGGCCGTTGAAGCTCTGCTCCAGCACTTGCACCGGATGCAACACCGGCAGGTCCCGTCCCGTTTCACCCAGGTGCTTGCGGATCTGCAGGCTGCAGCCGATGTTGGCGCTCACGGCCAGTTCCGCCCCAGTGGCGGCCAGGTCGTCAGCCTTGATGCGGCCCAATTCCGACGCCACCTCCGGCTCCACCAGGTTGTAAATGCCGGCGCTGCCGCAGCAGATCCCTGCCTCAACGGCCTCAAGCAGCTGCATATGGGGGATCTGGCCCAGCAGGTCCCGGGGCTGGTCGTGGATGCCCTGGCCGTGGAGCATGTGGCAGGCATCGTGATAAACGAGCCTGAGGGGCCGTATGGCGCTAGCGGGCTCGCCGTCGCCATGGCGCAGGGGCTGCAGGGCGGCGCGGAAGGCTTCTGAGAGGCCCACCTGGGCTAGGAACTCCTGGATGTCGGCTACGGGGGCTTGGAAGGGTTGCTCCGAGCCGGGGCCTGGGCGATGGCCTGGGCCGTTGGACTCCAGCGCGCCCTCGCCGCCGAGGATCTCCGGGTAGTGCTTGAGGGTGTGGCCGCAGCCGGAAGCGCCCACCAGCACCGCATCGAGGGGCTCCGCTCCGGCGGCCTTGCCCGGCCCCACCACGGCGGCAAAGCTGGCCACCAGCTGCTGGGCCAGGGTTTGGGTTTGCTCCAGTTCGCCCTGGTGGTGGGTCATGGCGCCGCAGCAGCCCTGGGCGGGCGGGATCACCACCTCGATGCCGTTGGCGCTGAGCACTGCCACGGCCGCCCGGTTCACGGCCGGATCAAACAGGCGTTGCACGCAGCCCAACACCAGCCCGACCCGGTAGCGGCGCGGACCCTGGGCGGGCACCACCAGAGGGAAGCGATCGGCAAAGGCCTCCGGGGCCAGGGGTGGCAACAGGCCTTCGATCGCCTCCAGCTGGGGGCCCATTAGGCGCAACAGGCCACTGCGGCGCACCAGGTTTTGGAGGGGCGTGCCGGCGTAGAGCCGCAGGGGCGTGAGCAGGGCCCGCAGGCGGCCGGGGTAGGGCAGCAGGGCAAACAGCAGCTTGCGCAGGGCCTGCTGGCCGGAACTGCGCAATTCAGGCGCATTGAGCTTGGGGCGGGTGGCCTCGATCAGCAGGTCGTAGCGCACGCCCGAGGGGCAGGCGGTGACGCAGGCGAGGCAGCCCAGGCAGCTGTCGAAATGGCTGGCCACGGTGGCATCGAGCACCAGCTCGCCGGCCTCGATCGCCTTGAGGGCATGGATGCGGCCCCGGGGCGAATCCATCTCCGTACCCAGCACCCGGTAGCTGGCGCAGGTGGGCAGGCAGAAGCCGCAATGGACGCAGGGGTCGGTGTTGGTCGCCACGAAACTCGTCATGGGAACCAGTCTGCCGGCCCTAGCCGCCGAAGTGGCGCACCACGGCCTGGGCGAAGCCCGAGCAGCTCACCGAGTCCACCTTGGGCTCCATCAGCCGGGCCAGGTCATAGGTCACTTCTTTATGGGCGATGGCGGCGCTGAGGCCGGCGGTGATCAGGTCGGCAGCCTCCTGCCAGCCCATGAACTCCAGCATCATCACGCCGGAAAGAATCACCGAGCCGGGGTTGATGCGATCGAGGCCGGCGTGCTTGGGGGCGGTGCCGTGGGTGGCCTCAAAGATCGCCGCCCGATCGCCGATGTTGGCGCCCGGTGCCATCCCTAGGCCGCCCACCACGGCGGCGGCGGCATCGCTCACGTAGTCGCCGTTGAGGTTGAGGGTGGCCAGCACCGAATACTCCTGGGGCCGGGTTTGGATCTGCTGGAAAATGCTGTCGGCGATGCGGTCATCCACCAGCACCATGGATTTCCACTGGCCGGATCCATGGCTTGCGCCGATTGCATCGAGCACGTCCTGTACTTCGGTATTAATCGCTTGCTTCTTCTCGGGGGTGAGGGCGTCGTAGCCGGGTTCGATTAGGCGGGCATTGGCTTCGATGCTCAGGCCCGGATCGCCCTCGAGATTGCCGAGGATCCAGCTTTCCCGTTCGGTGATGCACACGTCGCGGAATTCGCTGGTGGCGAGCTCGTAGCCCCAGTCACGGAAGGCACCCTCGGTGAATTTCATGATGTTGCCCTTGTGCACCAGGGTGACGTGGCGCTTGTCGCCTTCGAGCTTGAGGGCGTGCTGGATGGCTTTGCGGATGTGGCGCTGGCTGCCGTGCTTGCTCACCGGCTTGATGCCGATGCCCGAACCGGCGGGGATTTGGCGGTTGCCGAGTTTGCCGTTGGCGGGGATCACCGTTTCGTTGAGGTGGCGGATCAGCTCGATGCCCACCGGATCGTTGGCGTCCCACTCGATCCCCATGTAAATGTCTTCGGTGTTTTCCCGGTAGACGATCACATCGAGGTCCTGGGGCCGCTTGTGGGGGCTGGGGGTGCCTGCGTAGTAGCGGCAGGGACGCACGCAGCAATAGAGGTCAAAGATTTGGCGCAGGGCCACGTTGAGGGAGCGGATGCCGCCACCGATCGGCGTGGTCAGCGGGCCCTTGATCGCCACGCCGTAGGTCTCGATCGCGGTCAGGGTGTCCTGGGGCAGGTACTGGTAGGTGCCGTATAGGTCGCAGGCCTCATCGCCGGCGTACACCTTGAACCACTCAATTTTGCGCTCGCCGCCATAGGCCTTGGCCACGGCGGCATCGAGCACCAACTGGGTGGCGGGCCAGATGTCAACGCCGGTGCCATCGCCGCGGATGAAGGGAATGATCGGATCGTTAGGCACGATTGGCTGGCCGGCCTCAAAGCGGATGGCGCTGCCTTGGCTGGGGGGCACCAGCTTCTCGTAGCTCACTGGCGTGGTTGCGGGGGAGGAGCTGGCCATCGGTGGCGGCGGGGATCGTGGGGCGAGCCTAGGTTTCGGCCCAACATCCTTTCTGCCCAGGGGAAACGGCATGAATGCGGCGGAGCAGGTCCGTTCTCTGGAGCTGGCCCGGCCTCGCTTGCTGGGGGCGGTGGTGCGTCAGCGGCAGCCACCAGGCCGCCTCAACTCGCATGCGGCCTTGCAAGGGGCGTTGCGTTCGGCGCACGCGTAATCCTTCGCAACCTTGTTAGCCAGCCCTGGACAACCCCGCCTATTTTGATTCTCCTGACCGAGCAGCTTTCCGGATCAATGTCTGTCGCGCTTGCCGCCCAATTGCGTGAAGGGACCAAAAAGGCCCACACCATGGCTGAAAACACCGGTTTCGTTAGCTGCTTCCTCAAGGGAGTTGTCGACAAGCTGAGTTATCGCCGGTTGGTGGCCAACCTCTATTTCCTCTACAGCGCCATGGAGGAGGAGATCGGCAAGCTCAAAGACCACCCGGTGGTGGGGCCGATCGCCTACGACCAGCTCAACCGCCGCGCCGTCCTGGAAGAGGACATGGCCTACTACTTCGGAGCCGATTGGCGTAACCAGGTGCAGCCCACCCCCGGCGCCCAGATCTATATCGATCGCATCCACCAGGTGGCCAGGGAGGCCCCCGAGCTGCTGGTGGGCCACCACTACACCCGCTACATCGGCGACCTCTCCGGCGGCCAGATCCTCAAGACCATTGCCCAAAAGGCGATGAACCTGGGCGACCACGACGGCCTGCGCTTCTACGAATTCGACGCCATCCCCGATGAGAAGGGCTTCAAGGTGGGCTATCGCCAGGCCCTCGACGCCCTGCCGATCGACCAGGCCACGGCCGATCGCATCGTGGAGGAGGCCAACCAGGCCTTCCACCTGAACATGACCATGTTCCAGGAGCTGGAAGGCAACCTGGTGGCCGCCATTGGCAAGGTGCTGTTTGGCTTCCTCACCCGCCGCCAGCGCAGCGGCAGCACCGAGGCCGTCGCCGCCTGAGCCCTGGGCACCTAGCTGGGCGAGAGTGGGCCAACGGCTCGCCTAACGCCCTTGCGACCCCTGCGCTTTCTGGTGCCCGGCACCACCGGCCGTTTCCGTTGTGGCGGCCTACAGGTGGAACTGCAGACGGCCCGGCTCACGGCGGCCCTGCGGCCCACCGAGCTGGTGACCTACCGGCAGAGGGAGGCAGACCACCCCTTTCTGGACGACTTGCTCAAGGGCGAGGCCGCGCCGGGGCAGGCCCTTTGGATCGTGAGCTGGGGTTTTGATGTGCCCCAGTTGCTGCGGCAATTGGGGGGCCGGCCCGTGGCCTACCACGCCCACAGCAGTGGCTATGGCTTTGACCTGCCGCCGGCCACCCCGGTGCTGGCGGTGAGCCGCAACACCCTGGGCTACTGGGGCGACCGCAGCCCGCGCAGTCCCCTGTTTCTGGTGCCCAATGCCCTTGAGCCCCAGTGGCTGGAGCGGGGCGATCGGGCTCCGGTCCGCCGCCGGCCGATCGATGTGCTGGTGCAGCGGCGCAAGTGCAGCGCCTATGGGCTTCAAACCCTGGTGCCGGCCCTGCGGGCCCGGGGCCTGCAGGTGGTGGTGCAGGACGGCTGGGTCGACGACCTGGTGGACCTGTTCAACAGCGCTGCGGTAGTGCTCTACGACTCCGCCGACTACTGGCGCGGCCGCGGCGTGAGCGAGGGCTTCGGCCTGCCGCCCCTGGAGGCCCTGGCCTGCGGGTGTGTGCTGTTCAGCAGCCTCAACCACGCCCTGGCCGACAGCCTCGATCCGGGCCGGCTGGGCCACCAGATCGGCGCCGGCACCCTGGAGGCCGACCTGGAGGCGATCACGGCCGCAGTGGCGGAGCCAGCGGCCTGGGTGCCGGCCCCCGAAGCTTTGGCTGGCCTGCTCGCTAGTAGCGGTGAGACGGCCCTGATCGAGCGCTGGCGCGGGGCCCTCGCCGCCATCGATCGCCACTGGGACCGGTTGGAGCAGGGCTGCCCGCCCCTAAGGAGCGAGCCGGTGTGGCAGCAGCGCTGGCGGCAGCGGCTGGAGCGGTTGGGGAAGCTCAAGAGCCTCCTTGCTCGCCACCAAGGGACCTAGGCGGCCAATCGGTTCTCTGGCTGGCCGCCTGCAGCCTCAAGGGCCGATCCCCCAGGCATAGCTTGACGCCATTGGCGAGCGACCAGGCCCCCATCCATGCCGTTCCTGCGCAGCGAAACCGTTCACCAGCTGCGCCAGGTCCTGGATTACTTGCCAAGGCAGAGGCGGCGGGCCCTGCTCTTGCTGCTGCCCTTTTCGGTGGTCCCCGGGGTGCTGGACCTGCTGTCGGTGGCCGTGGTGGCGAGGCTCACGGGGGCACTAGTGGGCACGGGGTTGGAGGATCGCCTTGGTGGGGTTTGGGTGTTTGGCGGAAATTTGTTGAATCAGAGCCTATGGATGATTCTGATTTTTATTGTGCTGGCCTGGCTGGCCTCCCTGTCGAAGCTATCCCTGCGTTTTTTTCAGCAACGGCTTTCGGCCCAGATCTGGCGAGACCTTTCTAATCTTTTGCACGCCAGGGTTTTGCAGCAAGACTATGAATATCATCTGGGTAAAAGTACCGCCGATCTAAGCTCCCAGCTGCTCGGCAATATTAGTCGCGTCGCTACAAATGTGGTGACACCGACCCTGCAGATGCTGAGTGCATCGGTGTCGATTGTGTTGCTCTCGATCGGCATCCTGTTTGTGGGCCGCTGGCTGGCGGTGGTGTTGGTGAGCAGCCTGGTGGCGGCCTACTGGCTGATCTCGGTGTCGATTACTCCTTACCTGCGCCACGCCTATCACCAGAGAATGCGCCTAGAGACTGAGTCGACCAATATCTTGCTGGAAACCCTGGGCTCGATTCGGGATATTCAACTCACGGGCTCGGAAGGCTATTTCCGGCAGATGTTTGTTGCCTCAGGAGAGGAGGCCAAACGCTACAGCTGGACGTCGGAATGGATCCCCGACCTGCCCAGGGGCCTGATCGAACCCTTTGGCATCACGATGATTTTTGCGGTGGGGGCCGTGCCTGCACTTTTCAGTGGTGATACGACCAAGGTCAAGGAGATCCTGCCTTTTCTGGCCACGATTGCCGTGGCGGCCCTGCGCTTAACCCCGCCCCTGCAGGATGCCTTCCGCTCCCTCACCCAGCTGCGCGGCAGCTTGCCCCTAGTCAGTGGCGCCCTCGAGCTGCTCAACCTGCCCGCCGATCGCCCCACGCTGGCCACCCCAGGGGTGCCTTCGCCGGCAGGGGTGTTCCCGCGCCATACGATTCGCCTGCAGGACGTTTGGTATCGCTACTCCACCTCCGATGACTGGGTCCTCAAGGGGGTAAACCTCACCATTCCGATTGGATCGCGGGTGGCCTTGGTGGGCACCACCGGCAGCGGCAAAAGCACGGCCGCCAACATCCTTTTGGGCCTGTTGCAGCCAGGCCGCGGCCAACTTGAGCTCGATGGCATCCCGGTTGAGGGCCTGGACCTGCCCGCCTGGCAGGCCAACTGCGCCCAAGTGCCCCAGGCGATCAATTTGCTCAACGCCAGCGTGCTCGAAAACGTGGCCTTTGGTTTGTCGGCCGATCAGGCCGACCAAGACCGGGTCTGGGAAGCCTTAGAGGGTGCCCAATTGCAGGATTTTGTGGCCGAGATGCCCTATGGGCTCTACACCCAGGTGGGTGAGAACGGCCTGCGGCTCTCGGGCGGCCAACGCCAGCGCCTGGCTTTGGCTCGGGCGTTCTACCGCCAGGCCAAGTTCCTGGTGCTCGATGAGGCCACCAGCGCCCTTGATAACCGCACCGAATCGGAGGTGATCGAGGCCCTGGAGGTGGTGGGGCGGCGTTGCACCACCTTGGTGATTGCCCACCGGCTCAGCACCGTGCGCCGTTGCGATCGCATCTATGAGTTTGATCAAGGCCAGGTGAAGGCCTACGGCAGCTTTACGGAGCTGCAGGACCGCAGCCCTAGCTTCCGTGAGCTGGCCAACCTGGAGGGCCGCCTCGGCGGTTAGACCGGATCGATGAGCTTTTTGGCCGGCCTCAACGACGCCCAGCGCAAGGCGGTGGACCACCACAATGGCCCCTTGCTGGTGGTGGCTGGGGCCGGCAGCGGCAAGACCCGCGCCCTCACCCACCGCATTGCCCACCTGATCGGCCACCACGGCGTCGATCCGGCCGAGATCTTGGCGGTGACCTTCACCAATAAGGCGGCCCGGGAGATGAAGGAGCGGCTGGAATTGCTCCTGGCCCAAAAACT